>JAHOYU010000048.1 GCA_019038625.1 Candidatus Latescibacterota bacterium
TTCAATGAGTGGGGACTGATCGATACAAGTGATATCGGACACGTAGTATTCAATCTTATCGAGGAGAAGATGCTCGAGAAGACGAATGATGACAGCCTGGACGATTTTGCCGGAGTGTTCGATTTCAAGAAGGTCTTCGAAGTGGATTATTTCGGAGGCGGATGAATTGCCCACCGATAATCGTCGATATCCATCCAATATCCACGTAGTTGCTTTCGGGGCCGGTGCCCTCTGTTCTCAGACATTGTATATTCGGGAACTTCTGTGTCTTTTTTCGGGGACGGAGTTTACGATCGGGTTTATCCTGTCATCATGGCTGTTCTGGGCTGGTGTGGGTGGTCTGCTTGCAGCCCGTTTGTCATCCCGGTCCTGGAAGCAGGCGAGGTCGACTCTGGGGTGTTTCGTTTTGATCGTTTCGATCCTGTTGCCTCTTACGGTAATAGGCATAAGAGTCGGGAGGAGCATGATGGCATATCCTCCTGGTACGATCCCTGAATATGGCCGGGCTCTTTTGTTCGCATTTACCGTTATAGCTCCTACCGCTGTTATCTTCGGGGCGATATTCAATATGGTAGTGAGATCCGGGAAATCAGATAAGCCCGGTTTAAAAAAAACAATCTCAAGAGTATATTGCCTTGAAGCAATCGGAGCAGTAGTGGGAGGACTGTTTTTCACTACACTTCTCCTGAGATTGTTTACTCATTTCGATGCAGCTCTCGTGATGTCTACTGTCATTATCGGAGCGACAGCGTATCCTTATCGAGGAAAGATCACATCGATATCGATAGTACTTTCAATATGTGGTGTAGTTCTGATCATATTCGGCGGAAACAGGATAGATGAAGCGAGCAGAAGACTTATCTACGAGGGATACGACTACATGGCCTCTATTTCATCCCGTTATAACGAGTCCGACATGGTCAGTTCGGGCGAGATCATATCCATATATTCAGGTGGTGGCAGGCTGTTTTCAGTGCCGGATCCTGTTGGATCGGGTGAAGCTGTCCACATACCCGTACTATCAGTGGACAAGCCGGAAAGAATCCTGCTTGCCGGGGGCACTATCGGTGGAACTGTTGAAGAGATATTATTGCATCAAGGGGTCAGGTCTATCCACTGTATTGAACTGGATAGATCGTTGCTGGAACTCTATGGAAAAGCGGGGCTGGTGGAATCCGAACGGGATGCAGCAGGGAGAGATGTTCCTTCAGCCAAATGGATAATCGATGACGCAAGAAGATACATTTCGTCGACCAGCGAGATGTACGACCTGATAATCATCAACACACCTCTTCCAATAAACCTGATGTGGAACAGGTATTACACGAAGGAGTTTTTCAGAGAAGTATCGGGTCGTCTGCGGGGTGGAGGGTTGCTGGCATTATCCCATAGTTCGTCCGAAAACTATATTTCCCCAGAGCTTTCCGGAGCATTGTCCTGTATCTACCGTACTCTCGAGGAGGAATTCGATTCGGTGTCCGTATTCCCCGGCAGCACGGCACACTTTGTTGCGGGAGACAGGAAAATCCGGACGAATGACATCATGGACAATCTGAGAGACAGGAAGATCGATTCCGGGTTCTTCACGGAAGAGTCACTGTCGGAAAGGTTGAGTGTGGAAAGGGTCGGGCACCTCAGGAAATCAATAAAGGATATGGGCGTTATAAGGATAAACAGTGACAGAATGCCTGTCCTGGTGGACTACGAACTCGAACTTGAATCAATGCGTGTCGGAAACAGGGTCCTCGCGCTTCTCTCAGGATATGACAATGTTCCGCGGATTCTGATCCTCATCCTGACTGCGCTCCCTTTCATCGGTCTGTTGGGCTTTCGTGGAAGTAGAAACACTGGTTCCGGGATCTTCATGACTGGATTCGCGGCCCTCGTATTCCAGGTTGCCATAATAATGGATTATCAGGCTGTTGCAGGGATCATCTATTATGGCATAGTCATGATCTCGGCATCCTTTATGGCTGGAGCTGCTATAGGTTCCGGGGGATTCATGATCGAAAGATATACGGGGTTCTACAAACGCCGAAATCTCCACATCATCATCCTTCTGATGGTCCTGTCATTTGTCACTTATCTATTATTTGCAGAAAGAATCGGAATCAGGGGTGGAGCATATGAAGCTGTTATCTATCTTTTCTCATTTTTAAACGGATTCTTTACTGGTTCATATTTTCTTTCATCCGTCAGGGCCGCCTCAACTTCCTCACTGGACAGAAACCCGGCGATATTTTATTCACTGGACCTTCTGGGAGGTTGTGCGGGAGGTATTCTTGGAAGCCTGGTCCTTATGCCTGCTGCGGGAACATGGTGGACTATGGGACTTGTGATCCTTTTACACGGGTTGGGTTCAGTGCGCGCAAATGATCAGACAAGCGATTGATGCGGGTCATTGTGACTGCATTTCTTTCTCGGAAAATATATCCGCTGAAAATACCTCAATAGTAGTCCCTTCTCTTTTCCATGCGTCCGGATCGAGGCCTGCTTTCAAGCAAGTCTGTGAGAGGAATGTCTCCCTGTCCCATTTCCATTCAGTGGCTACCTGTGGAAGAAGAAGTCCTCTTTGGCCACCGGCTGAAATGATAATACCATGCTTTCCCACTTCGATCTCTGACACGTCTTCTATCTTTTTGACAGGGCTGAGAACGGAGATCTCTATCATGATCTCGACCAGTTCCTCCTCACGAAGAGAGGGGAAGCGATGATCGTGGAACGCAGCAGCTTCAGCCATTTCCGATACAGTATCCAGAAGGGGTTTAACAGCTTCGATATATCCTATGCATCCGCGCAGTCTGCCGTTCTTGTGAAGAGTGACGAAGCCTCCACGTTTTTCGTGTAGAATGTCGGAGGAAGGTATGTCAAGGTCGACTTTCTTTTTGTTGAACAAAGATTCAAGGGTATGCCTGGCGAAAGAAAGCAGGAATCTCCTGTCAGATTCAGTAAGGCTGGTTTCGTCGCAAGGATTTCTGTCATCGTCGTCGGATACCAGTTTCTGCATTTTATCTTCTCTGACACAGTCTTCAGGATGTTCAGCGGATCTTGATATTGATGCTGAGACATATCCTACGACACTCGTGTTGTCACCTGTGATATCTCCGGAATTCGCGTATTTAAGAATAGAACAACAATCAGCCCCGAGTATTTTAGCTGCGGTCATGACGACTGCCGTCGGGCCTCCACCACAGGCTTCAGTCCGTCGGTCGGATAGTGAACGCAAGAGATCATCAGGAGCAAGATCAGTGAGATTGTTGATAAATACCCTGTCCAGAGACTCTGCGGAACGAGCATCATGGAAATGGGAAAGATCGGTACTCGCCACCATGAGGACATTCCTGCTCTTCAGTTCCCTTCCAAGTGCGGTTGCGAGATCTTTGATGATTTCGGGTGACTGATCGCCGATGACGATCGGTACGAGTTTGAATTCGCCGAGGGCGACCTGCAAAAAAGGTAGCTGGACCTCGAGAGAATGTTCTCCTCTCCCACTACTACCTGTTACATGGCCGGATTCACCGATCTTTATCAGGTCGCTTCCGTCTGCGATAGCGGAGGAAAGCTCGGAATCGATCGGGATATCTCCAAGGGGAGTCCTGTATGCTTCACCACGAAATATTGAAGCAAAGGGGAAATGCTCTATGTGACATGGAGAAATGACGACTACTGTCTCGAACTGGCCCTCTTTAAGACTGGCAAATGCTTCAGCAGCCACTTGTCCTGAATAGACATAACCTGCGTGAGGAGAAACCAGAGCGACCAAATCGCCGGAAGGGGGATTGCTTTTGATCCTTGAAAACATGGTCCTGATCTCACTACGAAGAGCATCGGGATCGCCGGGATAGAATTGTCCGGCCACTGCCGGCAAACGTACGCTGTTCTTCATGGAAAGACCTCTTCTTTCATTAGACGTGGCCGGCCTTGAAACTGACATGATCAGAAAAATCCCAATGAACAGAACAAGGGACCATACTGTATTTCTCAGGACCATATTCCCGGGATCTCCTCTCCGCAGAATCCGCAATTACCGACTTTCATGGATATTGAGGAAATACTGTAGCCTTTTCTCGATATTATCTTTTTACCACAGGAATGACAATAGGTACTCATGGATCTGTGGTCGGGAAGGTTGCCTATATATACATACCTGACACCCTCATCACGCATAATATTGTATGCCGTCTCAAGAGAGGAGATCGGAGT
>JAHOYU010000049.1 GCA_019038625.1 Candidatus Latescibacterota bacterium
GCCTCATCAGTATAGATCAGAATATTGTCGTATATCAGAGAATCGATCGAAGTCGTGATTTTGTCAGTGGACAGGTCAGATACTATAGCCAGAATTTCACCGGAGACGGGGTTGTTGAAGCACGCGAGGTATAGTAATATTTCTTTCTCATGGAAATTGAATCTGTCGATATCCAGGCTGGATATATCTGTGAATGAGAGCGACACTTTATCACTCATGAACTTGTTGTGATCGATCAACCAGCTTTCATTGTTGTGATAAATGATGTCCGAAGCGATCATGTGGCGCAATAACTTGTCCACATACAGGGGGATGCCCTTTGTAGCATTGAATATGATCCCGAATTCTCTTTCAGTGAACAGATCGTTTCCCAGCATCTTTTCATAGAACTTTTTTGTCTGGTCTTTCATCAACGGGGCCAGGGTATGACGGGCGAGGCATGATAGTGCCATGAGTCGATCGAGAGACTCTTTCTTCAATTCTGGAACAGGAAAATCGGTACTGTGCGAAAGAAGGATCAATACAGAGGATCCAAGCAGGTCCGTCTCATACACCAGGTGAGATACGAACCTGATAAAGTATGTGTCGAAATAGGAGATATCAGGAATGCAGATCAGAACTTTTTGCTTTTTTGAGAGATCATGCAGGAACTGCACGATATTGTCGAAGATGATGACTGACTGGTCGATAGTTGATGTTGATCCGGGACCATCCTCAAGAGATATAGATTGTACGATCTGTTCATGCGAAGAGACAAGTTTATCCTTTTCATCTTCGGACAGGTTATTCCCCAGCAGGTGAATGAATAATTCCATCGACTCGGCCATGGCTCTGGTTCTTGCGATATTTATCGTTATCAGATTCTGGGTCTGAGCGAATGTCGATATCCTGTCGATCAATGTCCTTTTGCCGACGCCTGTGCTTCCATCGATCAGTATCGAGTTGGAGTCATCTCTGTTTGGTGTTATGAATTTCTCCAGAAAGGCCATATCGACATCACGGCCGATAAATATATTAGTTGTTAGCATCGGAGTACGGCTGGAGGATGTGAAGATATCCTGTATCGATTGGATGCAGATTCCTGCATTGTCCGGCCTCATGCCCGGGTCAGGATGAATCAGCGAGATAATCATCGAGGCCAGCGATGAGGGAGCCGGGATTTCTGATTCTCTCAGCCTAGAGATTATAGAATTTGCGATCTTTCTTCTTAGATCATCATCAACATTTATTGCCATAGGGATATCCATCCCTGTCAAACATTCTGCTAAAGTGACGCCCAGTGCAAATAGATCGCTCTTTATTGAATAAGAATGATTTTCGAGTATTTCGGGGGCGATGTATCTTGGGGTGCCGGATATCTTTGTAACGATGTCATTTTTCATCATGGCCATCCCGAAGTCCAGCAGAAGGAGTGCCGGATCTCCATTGTCCATTTCTGAGATCATGATATTCTCAGGTTTTATATCGGCATGGATGATCTCTCTCTCATGAAGATATTCCATGGCCGAGAATATCGAAGAGAGGATATTGTAAAGATGAACATGGGTTTCCTGATCAGTGAAGAAATCCCTGATATTTTGACCGGCTACATAATCCATCGAGTAATAGGGCGTGTTATTCTGGACAAAGCCGAAATCATGGACCTTGATAAGATTGCGATGATCGAGGTCGGTCAGGATCCTGAACTCAGCTTTAAATGTTTCGTCTGTGAATTCATCAGAAGGCAGAAGCAGTTTCAATGCTACTTCCTGGTCCAAGATAGAATCATGAGCCCTCAATACCCTGCCGCTCACTCCTGCTCCGAGGGTTCCCAGTATCGTATATCGGCCGGGAAGATCGATTCTTTCTATCATAGTTGCGGATTATAATTCGAATCCGATTGTCAGGACAATGAAAAAAGCCCCCGGAGGTAGGGGGCTTTTGTGGAAAGCAAAGGTGGAATTGTATCATCCACCTCGTCCAATACCATAATCACTAAAGTGATCCAATTCAACGGAGGTGGCGCCATCATCGGTGTAGCCACCGATGTTCTCCCAAAGGCCTGCGTCTTCGTTGAACCAGTAGACTCCGAACGAGGAAGCATCAGAGTCTATCCTGTCAAGAGGGATGGAAAGAGTAACAGGTTTGTTGAACTGGATTCCGTGCGGTCCGAGTTCAACGACGGCTTGCGGGTAGCGGGGCATCTCTATAGTTATCTCTGTATCTTCACTCAACGCGCCAGGAGGGAAGTAGAGACTGTAATAGCCATTACTGACGATTCCACCTTCAGCTGCGGTGATCAGCGCTGATCCTGCCGATCCCAGCATATCTCTGGATGAGCCCGCGGAGGTGACAAGTTGGACGAAAAGGGGATTCTCGACACCGGGCATGGTGTTGTCCTGTGAGGGGGTAACAGGTGAGTTGGTCCCACAGCCCATTGCAGCCAGTACACTGAGGAATGTAATTGTGGTGAGAAATTTATGGGCTAAGGTTCTTTTCATGCCTGCACCTCCAGAAGCGGGCTCATTTGAAAACTACATGCGAAATCTGTCTATATGCTAAGGCAACGAAGGTGCCATGGGTCGGGATGTGGGAATCTGCCATGTCATCTGGCAGATAGATCCGGGGTTCATACGGATGGGTTGGCTGGGTGTAACCGATTAAATACAAAACAGATAAGGAAGCATGATATCCAGCGAGAACAGGCTGTTTTCAATTACAAATAGCAGAATATTGTCTCTGAATCACCATGCCGGAAGGATCTGTGTTTGGGGATATTCCTTAGTAAATGGGGGAGATTTCCATATAGCTATGGTGTGTGAACCGTAACGCTAACAGTACTAATCGGATACAAGAATCGGCTCATATTTGCCAGTTTCGTGTTTTTCCTTAAACAAGGAAGGATCGATTCCGTGTTTCTTCATCTTGTATCTCAATGTTCCCCGTTCTACCCTGAGAAGGTCTGCCGCGTGTGTGATATTTCCTCTGGTCTTCTTCAACGCAGCCGAGATTACACCTTTTTCAATTTCATCCAGGGATATTCCCTCCGGTGGAAGATCGACCTCTATCGCTCCCTGTCGTACCGAGAGAGTCGTTATGGTTTCTTCTGATCGCCTGTTGACCGGCAGGTCATCCGGTTTCAGCTCTCCATCGGTATTGAGAAGGACTCCGCGTTCAAGCAGGTTGATGAGTTCCCTGATATTTCCTGGCCACGAATATGATTCGAGCAGCTTGATCGCGTCTTCATGAATGACGATCTCACCCTTGCCCATTTTTTTGCTGAACTTTTCGAGGTAGTTTGTGATCAGTGGGCGGATATCCTCTCTTCTGGATCTCAGTGGAGGAATATCTATTTCAATCACATTCAGCCTGTAGAAAAGATCCATCCTGAAACGATTCAAATCAATTTCATCCTTCAGGACCCTGTTGGTCGCTGAAATTATCCTTACGTCCACGGGGAGGAACTGTGTGCCGCTCACTCGCCTGATCGTCCTGGAGTCGAGGAACTTCAGCAGCTTGGCCTGAAGCCCGTAATCGATCTCGCCTATCTCATCCAGGAAGATTGTGCCGCCGTTAGCCAGTTCGAACAGTCCCATTTTACGATCTTTTGCGTCGGTGAAGGCGCCTTTCTCGTATCCGAAGAATTCGCTTTCGAGAAGGTTTTTCGGAATCGCGGCACAATTTACCTCGATGAATGGTCCGTCGGCCCTGTCACTTATATTGTGGATCGCCTGGGCGAGTACACCTTTGCCCGTACCATTTTCCCCGGTTATCATCAACGCGGTGAAATTGCTTCGTCCGACTTTCTGGGCAAGCTCGATCACCTTTTTCATTCGGTCGCTGACCCCAATGATCTCTTCGAAGCCTTCATGCTTGAGGAGTCGTTTGCTGACTTCATCTAACTGCCGTCTTTTTCCGAAGCTCTGGGCAATTCTTGACAGGAGACTTGTGAGGTCCCTGCTTTCATATGGAGAGTATAACGTGTGTCTGGCGCTTAGTTTGAGAGTAAGGCGGTCAGCACCATCCAGTTCTTCGGGAATGATCAATATCAATTGAAGAGTCGAGTGATCGTTCCGCCAGTTCTTCAAGGCCGGTAATTCGACTCTGGCGTTACTCTTTTCCAGGTCTTGAGGAAGCAAGAGGATCATCACTGGAGATGCATCATCCCTCTGCTCATCGATGAATTGATTTATCGAAGTATAGCAGGAGACACTCCATCCTGCTTCTTCACAATCCTGCGATATAGAAGTGGCGGATTCTGATTCATAGCATATTAGATCGATTTCAAGTGACATCTGCCTGACTTTTCTGATTGATCCGACCTGCTGCAATTAGTCATTAAAGGAATGTTGCAAAATATATGCCTCGAAAGGGGCTTGACGACTGGACAATAAAAAAAGTGACTTATGAAGCGATTAAATGTATTTTTTTCCTGGAAAGGCTTGTATGCTATGGCGATACAGTAGAGTGGAGCAGCAATATGGTTGGCAACCTACAAAATCTTACGCGTAAGACATTGATCACCATGGCGATTCTGTCTCTTGTTGCAATGAATCTATTGACTGGTTCATGCAGTGACGAGATCACATATCCTGATCTTCCGAGTATCTACAGTGTCGATCCGGCGACTTCGGAAGTGGGGGACACAGTCATCATCTCAGGCCAAAATCTTGACAGCGGGTTGGAAGGATTTTCCGTCGCTTTCTCGGCCAGTGAATTTATGGGGTTCCGTTCTTTCCGCACATCGATGCCATTTGATATATCGGCTGATCGGATGAAGGTAGTAGTACCGGATGGAACGTTTTCCGGGCAACTCAGGATCCAGTGGGACAATCCTTTTGGAATATCGGGGCCTTTTGATCAAAACATTCCTCCTGCTCCGGGAGACATGCTGGACTTCCATCTGAATCAGAGATCAGGAGAAGTAGCGAAAGTATTCTACAGCGGATCACAACTGGAATTCTGTCTCGGTTCTGTCGAAACAGCCTCTGACTACGTCATCATTCTTTTCAGCGGCGCCGAACCTGTTTCGCAGTCTACATATTACTCATACACAGTAAATACGGGTATCGAGACTATCCATGGAAATGGTGTGCTGAAAAGAACTCCCGCGGCAGTGTCTGGATCACATGGAAGGCAGGATCCTGTCGATCTGCGATTCGAAAAGAAACGGAGAGAAGAGATCCGTGAGGCTTTTAGCGGGGAGAGAATTCGGGAGAACGAATCTGACGATCATCAAGCCGGTTCAGTAGTAGCACAAACGAGGGTATTCGATGTCTACTCGGACATCAACGGTAGTACGATCGCACCGGCTTCATTTACTGAGGTAACCGCCAACCTGAAATATGAAGGTACACACACACTGCTCTATGTCGATCAGCTTACTGCCTCAGGATGTATTTCTGATGCCGAGGCTCAATGGCTCGGTGACTCTTTTGAATCAGGTATCTATCAGACTGACCGGACGGCTTTTGGCGACGAATCGGATATCAACGATGACGGCAGGGTGGTGATCCTTTTATCTCCGGTGATAAATCGGCTTACGGATCCGGGCACTGCCTCTACAGAAGGGTTCATAGCCGGTTTTTTCCTTCCCGGCGATCTGATACCGTCTTTTCTGGATCATCGATGCACGAACGGGATGGAGATATTCTACACGATGGTGCCGGATCCTGAAGGACTTTACGGTAACACATATGAAAAATCCAGAGCCCTGGAAGTGATCCGGGGGGTCATTGCACACGAATTCATGCATATGATCATGTTCAACTACAGGGTGCTTCAATACGGTAGCGGAATGTATGCGACGTATTCCGCGGAGACCTGGGTGAATGAAGGACTCGCGCACATAGCAGAGGACCTCAATAACCATGAGGAAAGCAACATCGGCAGAGCAAATATTTTCCTTCAGGACCCCGGCGATGTCTCGTTGATTCATGGTGGAGACGCGCTGGACGAGCGCGGTGCGGCCTTTCTGTTCTTCCGCTATCTGGGGGACCGGTTCGGTGAGCAGGTGTACAGGGATATAGTTCAGACCAAGGCAGTCGGGTTGAGCAATATCGAGCTTGTGACCGGCCTTGATTTTTATGAATTATTCGCTGACTGGTCGGCTGCGGTTTATCTGGATGGACTCGGGATCTCTTCTGACAATAGATTCTCCTATTCTTCGATAGATCTCAGATCGGATTTCGTACCTCTGGCAGTCAGGCTCTTCGATCATAATCTCTGGGGGTTGTTCGGTGCCCTCAAGTCGATGGGGCCGGAATATATTCATATCTCTCTGCCTCTGGAGAATGAATGTATTCTCAATATTATTTCTGATCCCGGGAGCAGGATGAATGTCATTATCATAAGGACCGACGATTAGCATGCAGCTTCGGTACAGGGATTCTGTGAGTGATATGGTGGCTGTCGAAACAGTATTGTTTTGTAGATCTTCTTTTCCCTCCATTCGGGTTTTAATTTTCTGCGTCATTCTGGTTACTCTGATGGGATGCACTGCGGCTCCTCCAGCAGAGAGAATAACGAATGATAATTCTACGATTGAAGGCAGTTTGAGAGTCGAAGGGAGTAATCCTTTTGACCGCTTGGTCACTATCGTGGACCGTGATGGAGTGGAATGGAAGCTGGTGAACCCTGGACTCGAGAGCGAACTTGCCAGTCTGGAAGAGTTCATTATAAGAGTCGGTTATCCTGTGTCCGGACTGAACGACACAGAACATACGCTGAAAATAGAAAGTTACGAGATAATACCACCGGAAGGAACGATTGCGATAGATGGGGTACTTGACCTGATTGACGGCCGACTGTCTGTGACCATGAAGTCGGGTAAGAGATTCCTGGTGTCGGGAGCCCTCGTTAACGCGCTGTCTAATTATTCGGAGTACAGAGTCTGGGTATGGGGAGCTGTCCATGCTGCATCATCCGTATCGGAACCCGACAGCATAGATGTTGAAGGTTACGAGGTGATGAGTATTGGAGCAACGAGTAGTGGTCAATGATCGGCCTTTTATCTATCCCTCTTCTTTCAATGATTCAAGATTTCGATATTCTACGTAACGGGCGCCTTCAAGCTGTCCGAAGAACAGGGCCAACCGGTCGAAACACGGTTCGATCCTCTCACCGAAATCTTCCTTCATGATCTCGCCTATGGCCCCGACTGTTCTTTCTCCGTCGCACAGGTTCCATACCGCGCTGCCGATATCATCAAGAGCCCACTTTGTGATCTTCCTTTTTACCCTGTTTCTGAGGATGGTTTTCATTATCCTGCCGGCCTCTCTTGGAGCGATGATCGTCACAAGCCCGTCGTCTCCGGTCTCGTACTCCATGAGCCGGGTCGGGATCAATTTCAGAAGGTTTACTTCGGAGGGCTTATCTTTATTGCTCATCTCGTCCCTGTCTTAAAAGCCATGTTCGTATCGATTCCAGCTTCGGGCCAGTATCGCTTATGAGTCGCATCTGTATCAAGGGTTTTTCAGTGTGCTTCACGCAGGACAGACAGGTGTCGAAATATTGACAGCGGGAGCAATCGTCCGACTTCCTGCCAGTGCAGGGCTTGTCGATCTGACATCGAAACGGACTCCGTCAGGATCCTGACAGGACCTGGATTGATCTTATATCCGACAATTTATGTAATATGAGTGGGTACAGCTGGTTACAGCTTCAGGCACTAAAGGCATGCCGCTTGCCAGAGTCTGTCTGCGAGAGTGTGGAAATATAGTGAATGCAGAAAACATGAGAGGGAGAATTGCTGTAATGAACATCGAAGAACGACTGATGAAAGTCCTTTGTGAAATGTACAACGCTACAAGGGCAAGGTTTCAGGGTTTTGCGAGGACAGAAAATGGCCTCGTCAAGGTATTTGCTCTACAACATTGTTCTTCAGTTGAAAGGCGGTCTCCGATAGCGCAGCAGATGTCCCTTCTTAATGAGGAGCATCATCCTCTCGATGTGGATGACAGGCCGACTGGCCGGGTGAGGGATGAGGGCTGTGGTATGCCCCTGTATTGCAGCGAACCGGGGATAGTCCGCGTTTCACTTCGGAATGGATGGGGGTTGTTCAAAACTGGAGAGACCAAGTGGAGCTTTCTCAGGTCCGCACCTGAATTTGAGTTGGAACTGTCATTATGGTTCGATTCTGATAATCCTGAAAACGGTCCGATGATCCCCTCTGCTCATACAGATCTTTTTCTGACATTACTGGACTCGATCGCGCCGTATGTCAAGTCACCTGATTCAGTTTTCTGTGACGTGGTACAGGCTGGTACCGGTACAGCTTCGATCAAGAATAATGAATCTGTTCCAGTAAATGATATGGTACCTGCTTTTCATGGTCGGTCCCGGAAGATCCTGGGGTTGAAAAAAGATATCCGTATGCTGGCTAAATCCCGTGTCCCGGTCCTGATCGAAGGTGAAAATGGGACAGGTAAGGAGATCGTTGCGAAAAATATCCATAATTGTGGACCGAGAAAAGATAAGCCGCTTGTCATAGTAAACTGTATGGAGATGCCGGAGACACTTCTTCAGGGTGAGTTGTTCGGTCACGCGAAGGGTTCTTTCACAGGGGCTTTTGTTGACAGGAAAGGCCTCATGGAAAGCGCCGCGGGAGGCACTTTTTTTCTCGACGAGATCGGCGAATTGTCACTGAACCTGCAAGCGGCTCTTCTCAGGGCGATTCAGGAGAAAGAAATAAGAAGGATCGGTGAAACGGAAAGGCGGAATATCGATGTGAGGTTCGTTTTTGCTACGAACAGGAAGCTGGCAGCACTCGTCAAGGAAGAGAAGTTCAGGGAGGATCTGTATTTTCGGATCAAGGGAGTGCGGCTCTGGATCCCGCCGTTGCGGGAAAGACGCGCGGACATCATGAGCCTTGCAAGGAGATTTCTCCATTCCGCTACATCGGAAGCGGGGATAACCGCACCCGGGATCTCAGCGGATACTGCCAGACTGCTGGTCTCGTTCTCCTGGCCCGGCAATGTCCGGGAGTTGAAGAACGAGATCGAGAGGGTCGTCGCTCTTTATCCCGAGACCTCTGTAATAGAACCGGGTATGTTGTCTCCCGCTATCAGAGATAACTACCTGGAGGCGTTTTCAAGTATCGACAGGGGAGGGGATACTCTCCGGGCGGCAGTAAAAAAGCTCGAATGCCTGATGATAGAGAAGGCTCTCGACAGGTTCGATAACAACAGGACCAGGAGTGCCGGTTGTCTGGGGATAACCCGGCAGGGCCTGTTGAAGAAGATGAAACGATACGGCATCAGGGATGCCCGATGACTCGGAGGTGTCTGATGCCATTCTTGACATCAGGTCACTTCAACAGGACGGCCTTTCTTGTGAATGTGTATTCTCCGGCCGTGTACCTTATGAAGTACATTCCCGAGGATACATCTCCACCACTTTCGTTTTTTCCATCCCATTTGACCGTGTACCGGGACGGTTCGTGCATCTTGTCTACGATCGTCTTCACTCTCTGGCCACTGGCGTTATAGACGGCGATCTTTACTTGAGTCCGTTCAGCTACAGAATAGCTTATTGTAGTGATAGGGTTGAATGGGTTGGGATAGTTCTGTTCCAGGTTGAATATCAGGGGAGGTGTGTCACCCGCGTCAGTCACGGTGACATTTACAGCAGCACGGAACGAGGCCATGGGTTCAGGGGCGGACTTTCCGTTATTGACCCATGAGTTGTAAAGGTCCTGTCCCATACTGTTGGTCACGTTCTCGTCACGCAGAAATTCCACGTATTCCCTGGTCGTAGTCTGGTAGAAGAGAGTCACTATTACAGAGTCGCTTTCGGTCGGCAGGGTGTAGGGAGTCATGTCCCAGTACTGGCCGTCTTCATACGAGTAATCGACAACGGGAGACTGAATCTCTTCGAAGGCGGCATTGGTGAAGCCTCTCGGTGGGATACGATTGTCCAGGTATATAGTGTCGTTAAGGACGAAGTGGAACGTCTTGCCCGCGGTGAGTCCGAGAGCGGCAGCAAGTGGCGGACTTACTCCGGGCTCGATCTCGTAGACCTTGATCTGGGAGTCTTTGAGAAGCAGGGCCTCATTGTAATCGTAT
>JAHOYU010000050.1 GCA_019038625.1 Candidatus Latescibacterota bacterium
GGGATAATCATTCTGCTGGAGCCTTTGAGCGGTGATGAACCGTCGGGCGGAATAACTTTGTCGAGCAACGACCCATGGACACCTCTCTCGATCGTGGATTTTACTTCCGATGTAAGGGCCCTTGCGGTGTCCAGCAGGCTTCTGAAACCTGTCTGGCAGGATGAGGTAGAACCTGGAGAGGCCCTGACAGTGATCGTCACTCCCGCCCCCCTGGTGGAAGTCGAGCATGGGACCCTTTACTTCCGGGAAACAGGATCCGCGACATGGCAGCAACTCACGCTGAGCCCATCGCTGGACGATTTTATAGCCATCATACCAGGTGAATATATTACCGAGGCGGGACTCGATTATTACATTGAAGTAGAAAATACTCCTGTCATCTCGACCGATCCACCTGGGGCACCTGTTGATTCGATCTTCTCTGTCTATGTCAGGCCGCCCGAGTGGGTCGAGACCCGGCCCCTCGTCAACTCGGGTGAAGGTTTCATGACAGGGAGGCAGATCCAGGTACTTCTGACATTCGACGCTGGTACGTTAATACAGACCGGCACTCTATACTTCCGTAAAGGCGGAGATATCGATTTCCTGTCGTCACCCGTCGATATCGGATCGGATCCTCCCTCGGCGCTTGTCCCGGATACTATGGTCACTCCTGCAGGAGTTGAGTACTGGCTCGAGATCAATACACTCACCAGTCGATTGACCGATCCTGTCACGGGCCCCGAAAACGACCCGGATCAGATCATCGTAACCGTACCCGACCTCAGGGAGACATCATCCTGGCCGGGAGGACATTACAGGATGGCTTCGATCCCTCTGGTCTTCGGTGAAGAATTCTCCGGGACTGTCGAGGCTCTTCTATCGGATCAGCAGGCCTTTGGCCCCTATGATCCCGTCAAATGGCGTTCGTTTATATACAGTTCGGAATCGATGAGGTATATCGAACTTGTTGAGGACGAGACCGGACTTTTCAATCCGGTCGCAGGGAAAGGCTTCTGGCTGGTCTGCAGAAGCGACGCGTCGATCAAGACTGCCCCCGTCACGGGATACTCCGTTCCAACAGATGACTGCCAGGATATTCTCCTGAGCCCGGGATGGAACCAGGTAGGCAACCCCTTTACATTCGATGTTCCATGGGATTCAGTCCTCGTCGATTCGTTCTCCATGGTGGAAGCGGAAGGTGTCCTGGTCGATCCGCCTGTAGGCTTCGACGGGGTGACATACACCACGGACCATTCAGTCATCGAACCCTTCAATGCTTACTGGATAAGGAATAATTCTGATTCAGAGGTCACTCTTCACATCCCGCCCTGCAGGGAAAAATCCCTGCTCGATCAGCGGACCGAAAAAGGTCCGGTCGCGTCGGCCTGCCTGCCTGAATGGGACTGGCGATGCAGTCTTCGGGTCTCGTGCACAAACTCTGTAGATGAGATGAATGTCTTCGGGATGAATTCCGAAGCATTGCAGGGAGCGGACAGGCTCGACCGATACGAGCCACCTCTCGCGCCGGGCAGATCGATCTCCCTCTACTTTGTCGACAGCGTGGACGATGCAGCTGTCAGGCTGCTTTCTACAGATGCACGAAACGATGATGGGGAAAAGAACGACGGGGCCACTGGCGACAATAGTGGAATGTGGTTTTTCGATGTAGCAAAGAATTATTCTTCATCGACAGCGGGCGACCCGGTGGAAATCAAGCTTGCCTGGCTGGAAGGCGCGGCCCCGGATCTCCGACTCATCCTGGTGGACCGCATTCTGGGCGAGATCGTCGATTTGCGTGACACAGGGGAGTACAACTTCCTGCTTGGCGTGAAAGACCAGACTAGCAGTATCGACGATGCTCGGTTCGTGATTCTTGTCGGCAACGAAGAGCTTGCCGATTCTACAGGCCTTCTGCCCGTCCCCCCCACGAAAACGAGCCTCATCGGAAACTATCCGAACCCCTTCAATCCCTCGACAAGGATCCGATTCGACCTTGTGGAAAAGGCCCGGGTCAGACTCGATATATTCGACGTCCGTGGCCGTCTCGTTGCAACACCTCTTGACCGGACGATGACAGCTGGCCGGAAAGAGATCGACTGGACGGCGGCCGACAGGAATGGAGAGCCCCTGGCGAGCGGGGTATATTTCTGCAGGCTCACTGCGGGCAGAGTCGTTGAGACCAGAAAAATGGTGCTGCTCCGATAGCAGCATGTCGCCCCTGCCGCAAACACTGGAAATGCCTTACACCAGAAATTCTCCCGGCACATCATTGAGACGCGCGACCTTGGCGATCTTGCTTCTGACATTGAAATCCATGGCGCAGGATACCGAACAGGTGGCACAGCCGCCGCATGGGTCTGTACCGCTGACCACTGATGACAGAGTCTCCTGTGCGTGAGCGAGATTGCGATATCCATAGGCATACATATGGCTGCGCATGAGAGTCGGTATATCCAGAGATTTCGTACACTGCGGAACACAACTGCCGCATTGCTGACAGAAGGGCCCGTCCGGCCTCTCGTGGAGACTCAGCTTGAGGTCCGCCTTCTCCGCATCGCTGAGAGAAAGGTCCGCCATCAGGGCAAGATCCTTTTCGAGCTGATCGTACGTCATGACTCCCGGCACAGTGGTGTGGACATTTTCATTCTGCAGGACCCATTTCAGGGCAGCCTCCGAGTTGATCGGCTCTGTACGGCCCTCATCCCAGAATGCTCCGGCCATCGTCTTCATCGCGATTATCCCCATCCCCTGTTTTGAGGCAAAAGCCATAGCCTCGCCTATCTCATCGCGATTTTTCTTTCTGAAGTTATAGGCGACCATGGCTACATCGTAGATCTTCGCTTCAACAGCTGCCCGGATCGCCTCGTCTTCATGACTGTGAGTGGCGATACCGATGAACCTGGCCTTGCCCTGCTTTTTGATATCCTCCATGGCCCTCAGATAGGGCTCGTAGAAAACCGATTCTTTTTTTGCCATAAAGGGAAGCAGGAAGATATCGACACACTCCACACCGAGCTGCATCAGACTCTTATCGATCTTCTCAATGAACGGCTCGACTTTCGCGCCCTTATTGAAGACGCCTTCCCTGTGATTGAAATCCTCCGGGCTGGCGCTTGTAACGATAATGATCGAGTCCTTGTCGCTGTTTTTGACGACTTCTCCGACCATTTTCTCATTGCTGCCATTTCCATAATACTGCGATGTCGCGAGAAGCTTCACGCCGCCATCGAGTGCCGCCTTGATCAATCCGGGATCGCTGGTGTCGCCGGTGCCGAGACTGACTATCGGCAGTTCGATCCCCGTATTGCCCAGCTTGCGGTGTACAAGTTTCTTCTTTGTGTCCGACTTTGTTTCTGCTTCAGAATCTGTTTTGGAAGAGGAACATGCGAATACTGTCATACCAGCCGCACCGACAAGCCCGGTTTTCAGAAAGTCCCTGCGATTTTTTAATCCGGATTTTTTCATTTCATGATCCTTTCAAGGAATAGAGGAAACATGTATCCATCGACCGATCGGTACTCAACCATCCGGGGAAAAGGTCCTGAATCAAATCCCGGAATCTATTATGCCATGAAAACTATATATTGTTATACATGAATTCAGGTCCGCGGTTCCATCGAAAATCAGGGTCGAGGACATGTTGTGTATTTCCCAGCAGTTATCGTATACTCACCACAGATCTGGAATAGATAATAAATCTTGAGTGGATCTGGATCAGACAGAATAATCACTATTGGAAATGTCCGGGAGGATAATATGTCAGCTTACAGATATCGTTTTTGGGGCGCGACCGTCGGCCTGATAGTATCTGCTATATTGATCGCCGGGTGCTGCGATGAATGTAAGACACCGGTCGAACCGAGAGACCCC
>JAHOYU010000051.1 GCA_019038625.1 Candidatus Latescibacterota bacterium
GAATCAGTGGCCGAGTGTTGCCGGAATTGGTGGCCGAGTTCAGCCGGAATACCCATATCGATACCTTAACTTCGACGAAATCCTCAAGAATCGCTCACTTGTCGAACTGCTACAGGAAAACGTTGAAAGAAACATTGCGTCGAATTTTCTACCTGGGTTCCGCTTCAAGGACATCAACCGCTTCTTATGGCATCTAAAGAATGAAGAGTTTTATCGCTGGTACTTGGTTGGAGACAAAATTCCGGCCAAGAATTTCTTCAACCACTGGATTCGCCGTTTTCTTGTCCCCAGCAGAACCCACTATCTCTCCGAAGTTGCCTGTGCATTCCAATCCAGTGCGGAAGAGTCTCGGAACCTCCGGAGAAACGTGAAAATTGAAAAACCATATATGAGCTGGCAAAAAATCATGAAATCGTGGATGGAAATACTGAACTCCTATAGCGGGGTTTCTATCCCACAGCGAGACACAACGACTTGGTCCCAGAAGTATTCTGATGTTTCCGATCAAACAGTCTACCGTTGGGCCCGTGATGTAGGAAACCGTCGCAAAGAAAGACGGAAAAATGGGTCAAACAATTGCTGGTACATCAGCACTATCTTGTATCGGGGTGGTCAGTTACATAATACTGAAATGACCTATGATTCTGTGGCTCTGGTCGATACTGGCTACTTGGAAGTGTGGAAATGGGAGCCCGTATCGGGCATCAAAGCCCCAAAAAATACTTCACTCTCCTTTCCGCTCCCAATGGCGATTGATACCTGGGAATCCCCGGACCGCAAATATCGGCCAATACTGATTTGACCCCCTGACCAAATCCGTCTTATTACATCAGACCTCTTAGGTCATCTTACGCTCCCAATCAAAACACATTACGTTCGACGAAGGCTGGTGAAAGGAGCGGCAAAAACTGCACCTCATCTTCTAGCTCAGAACGAAGTGTTGGCTTTGAAAAACTGCCTGAACTGCTTTCAGGTAATTCCTTTGTACCTCTGCCCTGTGAGATCTGTCCATGCGAACCGATTCTTGGAATACAGACCTCAATTCTAAGCCTCAAACTCGTTGTCGGGCTGCGAACCCACTCATAAACCAGGTTCGCGAAGAAGCCCATCGCCTTCTCGAACTCGGATACACGCCGTTACCCGCAATCTCCAACCAAAAAAGACCAGCCATCCCCTGGAAGGGGTACCAGAGCAAGCCACTCACCCATGAAGAACTCGATCAACTCTTTGACCAGAATCCTGCTGCCACTGGCCTCGGGATCGTTACCACTGGCCTAGTCGTCATTGATATCGATGAACTGAAAGACGGATCAGCCAACCCCTTTCCCGAAGACCCGGAACATGTAATGGATCTCTCTGGTGCTCCAACCGTGGAGACCCCTGGCGGAGGATCACATTTCTACTTCCGTGCTTCTGCTGATCACTCCATAAAGAACTCAGTGGGAAAGCTGGCACCAGGTGTGGATGTAAGGGCGGACAGTGGGTTCTTGATGGTTCCGCCCACGAAACGAAAAGATGGGAGCTACGAATGGCGCGGCGGACAGCCACTCGATGTCCCGCCCAATCAATTGCCCGACGTTCCTGAATTCATTGTAGGAATGCTTGCGAACGAGAAAACAGAGTCCAACCCAGGGCCCGTCCCGCTGGAGGGTCCTATCCCCGAAGGTCAGCGCAATAATACTTTGTTCCGACTGGCAGCAAAGTGGCGAGGGTTCGGCCATAGCGTTGAAGAAATATTGGAACTGCTTCGGCACCACAACAGAACACGTTGCCAACCACACATTGAAAACCACGAGTTGGAGACAATCGCCAAGAGCGCGGGAAAATTCGAACCCAACGAACAGCAAGAGACCACGGTTGAACATCCTGACCCGGGCTCGTTACCGGACCGGCTGGTGGATATCGACGGCCTAGCTGGAGACATCGCCACCCATATCAACGCCCAATCGACAGTTCACAACCCGGAACTCGCGTTCTTGGCTGGTATCGTCGCCGTTGCTCACACAAGCGGCCGGAGAATTGTCACCGAAACTGGCCTCAACCCCGGCATTGGGATCGCTGTGCTGGCACCGTCTGCGTCTGGCAAAGAAAAACCCCAAGATGTTTTAGGCGAGATATTCTCGCGCACCGATATGGGCTCGACAATCGTTCGGAAGCTCGCCTCCGGGCAGGGCCTTGAAGACTGGCTCGACAAGGAGCCCAAAATGCTCCTGATGATCGACGAGGCCATGCACATGTTTCGTGACATGGCCGATACTCGGCAGGCTCAATTTTCCCCCGAACCAATTCTAAAGGAATTGCTCAGCGGCAAACGGTTGTACACGGGGCGTATCGTAGCCAAGCACAAAGACAAACTCCGGGACCCTGTTAACGTTTCCTGGCCCCATCTGACTCTTTACGCATCGGCTATCCCTAGCGAATTCTTCGACACGATCAATCAGCAGATGATCAGAGGTGGCTTATTCGGCCGCCTCCTGTGTCCGGTCATTTCTCCGGGTCTACTCGTGTCTCCGGCCCCGAAGTCCCGTCCTGTGCCATCAGAGATAATCGAACAAATACGGCAGTGGGAAACTTTGGACATGGCAGCAGATAATGAAGGTAGTGAGAGCAATACCCCTCGAGCTATTCCATGCAGCGACCAAGCCAGCGCGCTGTGGGAGAAGTACCGTGTCCTTTGCCACGGCAAAGCTCAGTCATCTAATGACGAACTACAGGCAACACTCTGGAATCGGGCTGCAGAGAAAGCTGCCCGGTTGGCCCTGATCCGCACCGCAAGCAGGGAAGGGGTCCATATACAATCTATAACGTCCCTGGATATCGAATGGGCCTGCGAAGTCATCGACCATTACACAGCTCAATTGATCGCCAAAGCGGGATTCTCGATTTCGACAAACGAGAACGAACGCAAGCGTAACAAATTCCTCAACACAATGCGCTCATATCTGGAGAAGCACCCGGACACCACCAGCGTTCCACATTCCTATGTCATGCGATACACGAAGCTCGACGGTCAAACCTGTCGGCAGGTCGCGTCAGATCTCGCTGAATGCGAAACGATCCAAATTCGACAAGGGGAGCCAAGTTCGAACGGGAAACGCCCCACCTTCTACGAATTCATCGGCCCAAGTTCACAAATTCACGCCCCAATCAACCAATTTACCGTGAAACAGGATTCTGCTCAAAAAGCCCAAAAGAGTCCCATGAAAGGGCCCTTATGATCTCTCTATACCCAACTTCACTAATTCACAACAAACAAAACAAACACATAGGAGGCGTCCCCGAGGATACACCCCGTGAACTTGTGAACTGTGAATTTGGATTTGAAACAAGGTCCGGCGACGACCCCGACTGGTCCCTGTGTTTCACATTTTCAATTACCAGGACCAAGGAGAAGAACCGATGAACTGCAAACACCTCGTAATCCCGATCACCGACGTAAAGGTCCGCGTTGTTGATGATGGCACCGACGGTCTTCTGGCCTGGGCGTCTTGCGTCATCTCTGGCGCAGTGAAGCTCGACAACATCGCCATCCGCCGGTCACGTGATGGTTCGTTGTTTCTAACGTACCCGGCCAAGCGGACGATCGCTGGAGACAGCCACCAGTACTTCCATCCCATCTCCGTTGAGGCTTCCCAAGCCGTTCAGGATGCCGTCCTAACTCGCCTGGCCTCACTGGCCAAGGCAGCAGCCGACGGAAGCACACAAGCGAAATGACGCGCTCTAGTGGCAGGAACGAGCAGCTTGTCGAGATCGCGGCGATCCTCGCGAATGGGTATCTCCGCGCTCACGCCGAGTCCAGACGATTTCAAAAGACTGATGGCATTGAGCCTAATCATTCTGATGATCTCAGCCTATTCGGACTGGATAGTCCGGCCCCCACGCTGCATAGGTCGGATCCTACGGTTAACAGAATCAACTCGACCGAGAGGAGTGCGACCGATGGCTGATTCGATCACTGCCCAGATTGCAGAACTGCACCGGCAGAGCGTTCCCGATCTTCGCCGCCGCATGGAGGAGCTGACGGGACGCTCATGCCGTCAATCCCACCGCAAGTTTCTGATCAAGCGACTTGCCTGGCTGATTCAAGAGCAGCACTTCGGAGGGCTGGGCGAGGGGGCCAAGGAACAGCTTGATGTTCTGCAGTCAGAGCTCAAGGGCACGTCGCCCGACACTTGGTTCAGCTCTCGTCCCACGAACGCCCAGAAGCCGTCCAGGGGGAGCAACGGGAATAGGCGCGACCCACGGCTGCCCCATCCCGGGACGGTCCTCACAAGGACCTTCAGGGGTACCGAGTATTCCGTGGAAATAATGGAGGATGGCTTCACCTTCGAAAATCGTCCCTTCAAATCTCTCTCGTCAGTGGCAAATGCCATCTGCAATTCTCAAGTCAATGGTTTCACGTTTTTCCGACTCAACCACGGGAGCAAATAATGAGCGTTCCTCAGTTTTTCGAGACCCGAGTCGGCCGTGAATTCTATCAAGTGACTGTCCCCAACATAGCAAGGGAGCTCCATCGACTGAACGACATACTCGGACTCTTGGTGGAACTGGTCGAATGCAAAAAGGAAAAGCCCAAGACGAACGGATGCTGTGGTGAGTGCCGCGAGAAGGACTAGGAATCAAACCATCAGGTGCGCTGTCTACACGCGAGTCAGTACACCCGGACAGCTCAGTGGGGCCTTCACGTCCTTGGACAGCCAAAAATCATATTGTGAATCCTATATCCTGTCTCAAGAAGGAAAAGGTTGGTGTTGTTTGTCAGAGGTGTATGCCGATCCTGGATTCTCCGGCACTACCTTGGACCGTCCTGGACTGAAGAAACTGCTTGCGGATGTGGACGCTGGACAGATCGATACGATCGTCGTTTATCGATTTGACAGGATCAGCAGAAGCACACGGGATTTCCACAACCTGATCGGTCATCTTGACCAACGGAATGTTTCCTTCGTCTCAGTTAGCGAACAGATAGACACCTCTGAGCCATCGGGGCAAGTAATGCGGTCCATAATGGCGTCGTTCGCACAATTTGAGCGGGACGTAATTTCGCTTCGAACGAAGGAGAAAATTGCTGCCTCGAAACGTGCGGGGATGTGGTGTGGCGGACTAGTTCCTCTCGGATTTCTGGTTCACCCTGACGGAGGAAAACTGGTCATTGATCCAGATACTGCCGACGTAGTGCGCTCGATATTCAAACTGTACTTGAAGCTCATGTCTCTCTCTGCTGTCGCCGAGGAACTGAACCGTAGAGGCTGGCGCACCAAGCGGCACGAAACCAAGACCGGCAAGATTTGGGGAGACAAGCGGTGGACAAAAACCACAGTTCACCACGTCCTGACCAACCCCCTTTATGTGGGAAAAATACGACACAAGAGCAAGACCTATCTCGGCCTACACGACGCGACCATCGACCAGCAGACCTGGGATGACGTCCAGGAGTTACTCAAGGAGAACTGCCGCAACAACGGAGCATCGACGCGGAACAAGCATGAATTTATTCTTCGCGGCCTCGTCTATTGCGAAGCCTGCTGTGCCGTCATGAACCCCTCGGTTACGCGCCGTGGAGATAGAGCTTACCGGTACATGACATGCGCAGCCGCCAATCGAAACGGTTGGCACACCTGCCCGCGCCCGTCGGTTTCAGCATCGAAGATCGAAGCTTTTGTCACCGAGCGAATCGCGGCAATCGGGAGCGACCCGTCCCTTCAGAAAGAGACCGTTCGCCAGGTTCACAAAGCAATCCTGGATTGCCGCCCTGAACTCACCGAAGAGAGAAAGCGTCTCCGCAGTCAACTGACGAAGGCCAACCGTGAGATAGACAATCTCGTCGCGACCCTAGGATCAGGGAAAGTGGCCGTGCCATCCATTGTAGACAGGCTCCATGCACTTGAAGGGCAAACTGAGACGCTTAATCATCGACTGGCCGAGATCGATCGCGAGTTGGGCCATGTCGACAATACAACTGTGGACGAGGACCAACTTGCCAATGCACTAACTCAGTTCTCTCCGGTCTGGGAGCATCTGTTTCCGCTCGAGAAAACACGTCTCATCCACCTGCTCATTGAGCGGATCGACTTTGACGGTGCAGCAGGCAAGATCGCAATCACCTATCGGGATACGGGAATCCTGACACTCGCGCAGGAACTCGTAGGAGAGAAGGGGGGATCAGCATGAGAGTGGAATTCAATTTTGATCCAGGTGGTGGGTCAGCTCGAGAGGAGCCATCCAGCGTTCCAGACTCCTCGGAGATGGCCCCAGCGGCCGTGGTGAGCGAGAAAGCCCGACAGCTGGCCCTCGCTTACCATATCCACTCACTGGTCGACTCAGGTGAGGTGAAGGACATCGCGTCGATAGCAGACGCCGCAGGAATCTCAAGGGCTCGGGTCTCGCAGATCCTGGACCTCACGCTGCTCGCCCCGTCCATCCAGGAGGGCATTCTCGACGGCTCGTTGTCCATGGGATCTCATGCACTTCGAGAGCTGTCAACAATTCGCTACTGGCCAGAGCAAGAGGAGTGGATTGTGAATCACCAAGGAATTCTGGCCCAACGAATGAACATTCCAAGATGTGGAGGGTAAACCTAGAACTCAACGATGCCGTGCTCGCTAGCCAATGCGATAGACATGAAGAACTGAGTTTGCTTTGGTCTCGAACTAGGAGGATTACAATGGGAGCCACTGTCAGCCGAAATGCCGCACTCGCTCGTGTCAGAAGATCACTGAACAGGGACGGCTATTATCTGAGCATACAAAGGAACGAGCGAGCGGTCATGGAGTACGGACGGTATTGGGTCATGGATTGTAGCAATGCTCTTTTTGTCGAAGGCCACAATTTCCTCGAAGACCTCGCTAAGAGCTGTGAGGTACTCAGGCCAGGCGAACGCGTCGAGGAGGACTAGAATCAGCACACTTACGTTTCGGCTGAAAGCCGTGCAACCACTCGGGAGGATGACTATGGCGCGAGATGACCGACAGGATTCCGATGTTATGAAAAACGCTCTCGCCGTTCTTGAGATGGTCGGTATTCTTCACGAGCGAGGATACGAACACCTTCGTGTTGCGCCGGGCATGTCGCCGTCTGGTATGTCGTGGCGGTGTTCTGTGACCCACCGTGGAAACATCCGGCCGGATCACGGCGCGAAAACCATTGAGTTCTACGAAGATACCGTCCACTACACTTCGGCCGCAGGGAACCGGTTCTTCGATTGGGAGGACGCTCAAGAGGACACACCAGACCGACTTGCCGATAAGTTCGAGCAGCGATTTCCAGAGATTTTGGAGAACGCAACCGGAGCTGACCCTGAATACGTCGCTTGGTACGTGACCATGCTTGAGCTGGCTCGCCAAGGCTCTCTGCCCATCGCTTACGCCGATTGGTATGATGATCCTGATCCGAGATGGCTTCCGACGACAGCGGGGTTCGAGAGCGGTCTGCCTATGCCGCCGATCTAGTTGGAGATGTCAACGTTGTCATCGTGTTGTTCGATTCTAGATTTCAGTTGAAGGAGGTTGGGCCTGATGGGAGTGCTGAGCGAATTCAAGTGCCCGAAGTGTGGCTATTCAGCTGAAGTTTGCGGAGGAGTAGGGATTGGATTCCGTGCGGTCCTGGTGACGATCTCATGCAAAGACTGCAAGAAATTGATCGACGCCCCGGCCAAGGAATCATCCAAAGAACTGAGCAAGTCAGATCCGCGAGCCGAACCTACGGGATACTGCTGCCCAAAAGACCCCAACCACCGGTTTAGGGTATGGACTCATCCTGGCCCCTGTCCCGTGTGCGGCTCGGAAATGCTCCCTGGTGAAGCGGAGACGTGCTGGGATTAGCCATTGCCGGGTGTCGAGGGCGAGGGCAGAATTGGATCTCGACTTTAGAACATCATTACGGTATCCTCTCTTGTAGTAGAATATCCAACACTTTATTAGAGGATATTTTGACGCTTTTTTCAACCTGCGACCGCCCCAGTCTGGCGCGACGAAAATGAATCGACCTAAGTCCAACCTAGGAATCTGGCAATACTTCATACTTGTCCTGAGCGTTCTCGCTCTGGCCCTTCTCACCGTTCAGACTTTCGCACACCTGAATCCGGAAACCAGCCGAATTCTTGAAATTGTTGACCTGGTTATTTGTGTCGTATTCCTCACTGACTTTTTCGTACAGCTTTTCAAATCCTCCCCCCGCAGTGCATACCTCAAGTGGGGCTGGCTCGACCTCGTGTCCAGCATCCCGATGCTCCCGATGTTCCGCATTGCAAGAGTCGTGAGGATCGCACGAATAATTCGTGTACTTCGTGGAGCTCGAGCCGGACGCCATCTGCTTGGGGTGATTGTCCTACACCGCGCAAAGAGCACGTTTGGCGCGGTCATTCTCGGGTCTTTCGTGCTCCTGCTGGTATCGGTAATCGCTATCGTGAGCGTCGAACCCGCACTCTCGCCACGAGATGCTGCGTGGTGGTGTCTGTTCACTCTTGTGACGGGTGAATATGGCGATTTCTATCCTGCATCGACTGAGGGCCGCGTAATCACTGCTTTGCTGATTACCGCCGGTGTTGCCGTATTCGGAACGTTCACAGCAAGCGTTGCTTCATTTTTTTTGGAAGAGGAACAGCATGAGGACGAAAAACGCGATACCGAAATGATGGTTGAGATTGGCCGTTTGCGACTAGAAATCCAAGACCTGAAATGTTTATTGGAAGGAGATAGAAACAATGGCTCGCATCCCCAAAAAGGTGATTGACCGGATCACGAAATCCGCACCTCGATTCCAGAAGATTCTCCAGGCTGCGAAAGACCGGGACGTGAATGAATCTGACACCGTCACGATTGTCACCGACCTACTTGCTGAGGTTTTTGGTTACGACAAGTACAGCGAGATAACAAGCGAGCTGGCTATTCGCGGAACCTTCTGTGATCTAGCTGTCAAAGTTGGCGGAGAGATCAAATTCCTCATTGAGGTAAAAGCCATTGGCCTCTCGCTGAATAGCAACCACCTACGCCAAGCCGTCGGCTACGGGGCAAGCGAGGGCATCCCTTGGATTGTCCTGACCAACGGAACCAATTGGGAGATATACAAGATCAGATTCGAACAACCGATATCGACGGAACTTGTGTGCGAATTCAATCTACTGGATCTTTCGGCGAGAAACTCCGGAGATCAAGACAAGCTGTTCCTGCTTTGTAAGGAAGGTCTTTCGAAGGATGCGATCGAGGACTATCACACGAAAGTTTCTAGTCTGAATCGATTTGTAATTGCTGCCCTGATCCAGTCCGAGCCCATCATTGGTGTCCTTCGCCGTGAGCTTAAGAAGCTTGCGCCTGGCACAAAGATCGCTGACGAAGAAATCTCCGAGATGTTTCCGGATGTTCTGAAGCGCGACGTCCTCGATGGAGAAGACGCACAACGTGCCCAGAAGCAGGTTAAGAAGGCTGCAGCAGCTCAGGCGAGGCAAAAGAAGAAATTAGCCCCTAAACCGGCTCAAGCAGAACCGACTGGTGGGTCAGCTGAAGGGCTTGACGAGTTGCCCGATCGTGAGATCACGTAGACCGGATCTCAATTCCGCTCGGTCGCCCTTAGCATTTTCGCAGTGGGCAGTGGGTAATGTAGTCGGTCTGCGCAAACAGCTTTACAGGTGAAGCCGACGTTATACATACAGAAAGGAGATGTCTCTGGGCGATATTTGTAAATCCTTCGGTCTATTTCACTGATAACTTATAAGGGGAAGTAATGAAGACGCTCGGCAATATTCTGTGGCATTTTCCGTTTCTTGGGTTTGTTCAGGCGGCTTTAACGTGGCTAATTGGGCTTGTTTTTTTGATTACGATTATCGGAGCACCCATTGCATTCGGGCTTTTTGAACACGCCAAGTTTTTAATGGCTCCGTTCTCAAAAAGCATGGTCAAGGGTGGTGAAATTGGGAAGCGCACCGGCGGCGTATGGCGAGTACTCTCAATAATTACGACGATCATATACATCCCTTTTGGTATCGTATTGGCCGTGGTGAACATCATCCAAATCGCAATTCAGTTTGTTACGATCATCAACATCCCTGTTGCGGTGGTACTCGCCAAGTCCCTAGGAACCTACTTTAACCCTGTAGGGAAGAAATGCATCTCGAAGGCAGTAAAGGACGAAATGGAGCGCAGGTCCGCAAGCGCAGAACTCGATAGATTAGAAAAAGCCGGATAGGGCGTAACGGCTTTCTGGGTTGAAGGCGGTGTATAACACTTATGAGGACTCCCCTTGTCAACCGGGGGCCAGCCGCTATTGGGGAAGTCATAATGTCTAGACATCATTTCTAAGCGGGAGAAAAGGAGAGCAAAGTGACCACTTGGCCAGAACGATTATTTGACCTGGTATTCATCTCAGACATGGACACAAAGCTAGATGAACTCGCCGATTTGGCAGAACCGGAAAGCTGGGACTATCAGAAAACGACCACAGAACATCACAAACCGATTCTGTACAATTATTTACAATACACTTTTACTCGTTTAGCTGAAGAAGATAAAATCGAACTTGCCGCAGACGGCCAATCGCTAGCATTCAATACGGGTTTGGTGACGCCAAACCAGGAGTCAATATTTGCGTTTTGTGTCACAAACCGGCACGATTCCGCACAGCAAAATTGGTTCTTTGTTGGCTGGCGTCGCAAGGGAGAGCATGAGCTAACTAGGTTCGCATCGTTGCCGGAAATGGCGGACTACTATGACAATCCAAGTTCCTTGGTTTTCGACACAAAGAAGGAACTACGAGTAAATGTTGAACATATTGTTGCGGACAACAAGGACCGGTTTCCGGAGCCTTATCGCTCTATGGACAACTACGCTCTTCAAACGTTTTTAAAGGGAGCAATCGACAACGCCTTAGAGCGCGTTAAGCGGAACTACAAAACGGCTATACCGCAATACTACAAGAGAAACGTGCAGTTATTGCTGCCTTTATGTCTAGGAAATCCGGCGACAGCCGAACTCGCGGTTGTGGCTGTCAATCACGGCGAATTTTACAGAGCATCAACCTGTCTTACATTGGACATGGCATATAGCAACGCACGGCAACTAGCTCGACCAGATCGAGATTGGCTTGTCCCATGATGTCTGAAGAGCTTGCACCAGGCCACCCCACCCCTCGCCCATGGCGTTGTCGCGCCAATTGGGGTTGCGGAGGAGAGCTAGCTTTGGAAAGAGCATAGGAAACTGAAATGGGGCCGGTAGTCCTTTTCGACAAATCGTTTCTACAATCTTTGAATATCGACGAAGCGGTCTGGTTCGATCATTTCTTCTATCCCAATATCGCCCCCGTCTTTTTTATTGAAGCCCTTGCTGATCTGGAAAAAACAGTCAAATCCGGGAGCACCCCCGAAGCAGCCGTCGGTGCACTTGCCCGCAAAACCCCTCAAGTTTCTGGGAACCCCAATGCATATCACATCCATCTCTGTGAGGGCGAACTGAACAAATCACCGGTTGAGATGAGTGGTCGAGTGATTATTCGTGGAGGAACTGCGGTTTCTTCCGGTAACCAAACCGGAGTGATTCACGAAGAGCCCCCCGAGGCAATTGCTTTCTCTCGTTGGCATCAAGGCGAATTCCTCCAAGCCGAGAGGCTCGCGGCAAAGGCCTGGCGCAAACACCTTGCGTCCATCGATCTGGTTTCGATTCAGGATGCGATCAGGACAATTGCGCCGGTTCCGGAACAGATTCGCGACCTAGAAACAGCCAAAGCAAATGCGGATGCCTTCGTCAGCGATCCCCAGCACGTTGGGGATTGTTTGACCCTAGTAAACCGATTCATCGGTGTCCCAGCCCCGGTGTGCGTTGCTGCGGGCCAACGGTGGCGACACCTCGGCCGTATTCCATTTTCGGTGACTGCACCATATACGGCTTTCGTGCTCTCTGTGCTCGTATTCTTCTACTTCTGCACCGCGGCGAGCCTCATATCTAAGGAGCGTGTATCGAACGTTGTCGATATGGCGTACCTTTTCTACCTGCCATTCGCAACAATCTTCACGTCTTCAGACAAGCTCCACCGGCGTTGCGCACCCCTCTTTTTGCGTGAGGACCAGGAGTTTCTGTGGGGCTATGACTTCAAGAAAGGTTTGGACCAGGTTGATCAATACTTTGACAAATTCCCTGATGATGTAAAAGCCAAAGGTATTTCCGCTTTCGCATCCCGCCCACCCAAGGAGAGCTCCTTTCTCATCTCGGACCTTTGGGACCGGCATTGTGGGGATTGGAGAAATACGCGGTCACCAATGGACCGGATGACTCCAGATCACGAAGCACAGATAGTGGAACAGGTAACTAGATGGAATAAAGCGCAAGTGCTCGAAGACCAGTCTTCATCGGAAGAGTATGGTACGGAAATTTTTAAGCACCGGGTTGACCGGAAACGCGGAAAATGGTGGCAGGTTCCAGCAGAAGAACTCGACTAATTGTAAACGCCGCTCCAAATCCTCGCCCCACCCCGCCCACGTTGCCCCCTGTCGGCTTGAACATGAAGGGGCAAGGCAGGAAAACCCAGGGCTGCTTTAGCTAGAATTCGGGCCTTGAAAGAAAGGATTATTGGCCGCGTCCTCTCCGGGAAAGGTTTTCCTCCAACTCAGAAAAAAAAGGCATTCGAATGTTGGACTCAGGGAAACCAACGAAATCGACTGTTGCAATATCCACCTCTACTCGTCATGCTTGAACCCCAATTACTCGACTCAAATTTCGACAAAGTCAGGATTGCCAACACCTTGCTCAAAGGGATCAGCTGGTTTCTGATTTGTATTCTATTTATTTCAATTACGTTTCAACAAAAATATTACTTTCGTTTTTACAAAAATTTCGGCAACTGTTTCCCTTGTAACGACTTACGGCACTTTTCGCTTTGGTTTTTTCCCGAATCCGCATATGATTACTGCGTGGGCGACAAGAACGTCGCTGCGAACTATGCCCGAGTTGAAGGAGATAGTCATGAACACCCAAATGCAGATCGAAGCTCTCTCTGTCATCCGCCCGTTCATCCAATCGGAGCTCGAAGACATGGGGCCGAATTGGTGGACTCAGTTCGTCTTGCCTCACCTCTCCCACCGGAACCAAGACTGTGCCTGGCGGCTAGGCCCCCGGTACATCGCCCAGATGGATCTAGCTGAGGCCCTGTGGGTGCTCAAAGGCAACTGGGGAGCAATCGCTGACCGCTACAGCTTGGAACGCCGCTACTACGGGCTACTCGCCCATCTGCGTTACGCGCGAAACGCTTACGCCCATTCTTGCGGAACCCCTAGGGAGGAGTGGGAAGTCTATGACCGAATCGCCCTAGAACTCCTTTCATCTTTGATACGGAAAATATCGAGGGATCACAGCCCAAACTGACATGGATACGGCCAGAAGCCGACCTTTGGTTATTTCGACAAATCAACCGGGTAATTTGACAGGAGGACGAGACATGAAAAAAGGAAAGCTTTGCCGCCTTGCCTGCCGCGTGAACTCCAAAAGACAAATTTGTCTCTACTACATTCACACGGCTGCCAGAGTTGAGTTTACTCCGATCCACGATCCTCACAAATGCATTGGCGCAGCCCAAGTCTCCCATGGAACACATATACCTGATCAAGGGAGCTGGATCGATTGGCCAAGGAATTGGAATGGGAACACGAGCCGGAAAACGTCAAACATCGAGTGGTTCCCCACCAAAGATGACTCGGAGTAGTCCGGAGGGATTCAACCTTTGCATCAACCCGCCCACGTTGCCCCCTGTCGGCTTGAAAGAGAAAGTCCACGGGCAGGCCCAGGTCAATTGAAGTTGGCCCCCCAAACGTGCTACAATGCTCCAATATCACTTGCCTATATCCAACCAAGGGGTCGCCATGAGATTCGTGTTCGTTTTAGCTTGCCTGTTCACTGCCACTTCCGCCCTGGCCGATGTTCTAATTGGGGAGGGGGGCCGACCCTTTGACTCCGAAGATTGGGTCCTTGCAGGGGACCTTACACTTTACCCCGACAGAATTGGGACAGGGCATGAATACACTGACGCTGGATCGTCGGGTTCGGCCACTATAGCTGTGGAAGGGATATGCGAAGGAATCGTGGCCGATATCCGTTTCTCAGTCGGCTGGAGGTCCGATCAGGAAATCAAAATCATCGACAATTATGGCCAAGTCTGTCTCTACGCCCGGATAGATACCAGCAACTATCTAGCTTATGACTTGTGGGCGATGGGCCAATACATCGGGGAAATCCCCTACGCCATTGCCAATCATATCCGGCTTACATTTTCCACCCCGCTGTCTGGTGAATACCAGTGGAAAGCCCGAATCGAAGATCTGGGGACGGGTGAATACCTCGAATACGCCGAACCTGGAACAACGCCCATGCCTTTCCTAGAACCAATTACTTTCTGGCTACATGGGGGGTACGCAACCTCAGTATATATTTTCCGTGCGAATTTTATTGGCGACAACGTTGTCTCCACCACCCCAACAAGCTGGGGAACGATTAAGTGCCTGTACCGGTAAACTACAACTGTGGCTATCGAGATGGCGGCTGTTGGACTTCCCCTGGTTTTGTAGACACCTCAGGGCCAGGTTCAGGTGATCCGTAGCCCACTCAAGATATCGCAAAGGCAGGCAAGCCCATTTCGCGAAGGAGGGGAGCTTTTCAGATGGAGAAGAAAGATTACCTCCGGCTAAGAAATCGTTATCGCCCGCCCAGAATACAGACAGTATTTATTCTTGAATCACCCCCCGCGTCCGGGAAGTATTTTTACGATCCGGACGGCTCAATTCACGAGCAACTATTTTCCGCGATGATGGACTTGCTAGATTTTGAACCCGAAACAAAACGAGATGGACTGGAGTATTTCTCCCGAACGGGGCACTTCCTAGTGGATGCTACCTATGAACCCGTCAATGAGTTGAGGGGCAAAACTCGCGAGGCTGCAATATTGAGAAATTATGATAATCTAGTGGAAGACCTCAGAGCCCTTGGTGCCTCCAATACAATTGACTTCGTTCTGATCAAGGCCAACATCTGTCAATTGCTTGGACCGAGATTAGAGGCCGATGGGTTTAATGTGCTTAATCGCGGTGTATCCATTCCTTTTCCTGGGTCTGGACAACAGGGAAATTTTCGCAAAGTGCTTCCAGAAGTGTACAAGTTCAAACCAACCGGCGCATGACAAAGCAAGCAAATTGACAATTGGCTCGTCGTGTACGCGTGTTTTGGTAGTTCTCGTTTCGCAGTAGGCTACTAAGAGAGTTGTTTCATATGAACCCGAGGTCCGACTGATGATCAAACTCACCGATTTCCTAATCGCCTGCAAGGTTCCGCTGAACCTCCTCAGTTACAAGGTCCATTTGGCTACCGGCTCGGACTGGCTACCTCTAGACGCCTTCTACGATGGCAAGTTCAAAGAGTGGCAAGAGAACCAGAACGGCAAAAACTTCAGCCGCGACATGGTCGTTGGGTTGATTCACGTGGAGGGCTCACGCGGGCTGTTCGCGGGCGTCTACCGAGTGCTTGGTTTTAACCCACAGGAGGGGAAGAGGGTACGGTATTCGACGGAATTGCTTGCCGGTCAGGATGATCTGATCGGGCGCGTAATCGTCGAGCATAAGAGGTCCGGTAGAGCCGCGTACTTGATTGGCAAGCCTGACGGCGGCCCCTTCCATGTATGCGAAATCCGTCCCCAGCCTATGACAATCCAGGATTTTCCCGGCTACCAGGAGGTTTGTGTCTCCTACGCGAAGCTCAAAATCATCATCGAACAGAATCTCGACACCTGGCGTGGGGCTCTTTCAAATATGAAAGGCGTGTACATCATCACGGATCTGAAAACCGGTCGTCTCTACGTTGGCAGCGCAACTGGTAGCGATGGCCTATGGCAGCGGTGGGGCAGCTACGTGAAGACCGGACACGGTGGGAACAAGGATCTGAAGCGGGTGCTCAAAGATAAGGGACCTCGTTACGTCGAACACTTCCAGTATTCACTGCTAGAGGTTGCGGATTCGCGGACGTCCGACGAGTACGTTCTTGAGCGCGAGTCGTTCTGGAAGGAAGTCCTCGCAAGTCGCAAATTCGGCTACAACGCGAACTAGAACGACCTCAAGGCCAGGTTCAGATAGGCGGTAGCGTACATTCGAGATGTCGGGAATAGGCGGGCAAGTCCAGTTGCCGTTATGCTACAATTTCATCGGCTAGAATAGATGGTAAGGACAACAATGCTCGGATCCGCAATCTCAAATTACAAGGACGCACATGGCTGAAAAAGAGGAATTGGAACGATGGGCGGTACTCGAATTTGCAAAGCTTTTTACAGCCAAGGCCAATCGAGGTGCTCTGCAATTTGTGGAATTGCTTAAGCCTCCAAGCCCAGATGCACTTTGCCACCTCGACAAATCAGATCTGTTTGTCGAGGTGGCCCATGTCTATGGAACTGAAACAGACGCGAAGATGGCTCTCGGACGTGAAGGCAAAAGCGCACCAGATCCAAGGGTACACAACGCCAATGCCATGATTTCTTTTGACCAACGCGTTATCGGGCCTTTAAACATATTGCTCAAGAAGAAAGCCGGAAAGACATATGACAAATCTCCAGTTTGGCTTCTGGTCCGATCCGGATTCCTGTTAATGGATTTCGATGACTTCTCTCTTTACCAAGATTCTATAGCTGTGCCCAAGAATCATCCATTTGAAGAAATCTGGCTGTTATGCGGAAAAACGTCAGATAGCGGGGCAATCCAGCTTGCCTCAAAGAATGCTGCTGAACGGCCTCACAAATGAGTCTCGTACGTCAAGGAAGGGTTCTTCCATGGATCTGGGTCATATCAGAAAAAACCGCAGGAAATATTACAAGTGCGCCACCTGCGAAAAACAGATATTTCAATTCCGCCAATGCCGGGTATGTTACTTTCGCGGCTGCCTAGAGCGTTACAAGCCTCTGGATATACTCCTAAAGGAATGTACTCAGCTTGAGCACGAACATGCGATATTTAAGAAAAAGAGAAACGAGATTTCCGACGAAGCGGAAACATTTCTTCGCAATATGCCGCTTTGGAAAAAGATATTAATAAACAAAAGTGACGGGAACGTAAAGCGGCTGTATAAAGAAAGAAGGCAAGTCAACGGCTTCTTATATCAGACCGCAGGAGACCTCATCACCGTTCAACGTGATATCAAGGCTGTGCGCGAACATGAAAGAAAGTTGCGCCAGGCACTGCGTAGCCGAGCTGAAACTGAAGATTGGGAAAGAGTGGCAAGAAAAGAATCGGATCGCTTTCGGAACGATTCATTGTCGGTAGCGGGAGAGCTAGACTACAACCGACACGAGTTCATAATAAGAAAGGTGGACTACAAACGAGGGAACAAATTAGAGAACTATGTAAGAAATGACCTGTCCTCCGATATCCTCAGAATCGCGGAGAACAAGTGCATTAACTGTGGGCTCCGCAATGATTTGACGTTTGACCACTTTGGAATTCCTAAGAATGAGGGCGGGAATTTTTTACTATTTACCAAGAACAAAGAGACTATTAAGGCCAATCTGGTCGTACTTTGCAGGAAGTGCAACTCGGCCAAGGGCGAGGATTCTCACCTCGTTTTCTTTCGGCCTGAAGTGCTTGAGAGGGCTGTCAGATTTCATGAGAAATTGGTCGAAACAGTTTTGAACAACAAAGAAGCAATGCTTGTTGTACTACAATGGTATTCATAGCCCTTTGTCTGATCTTGCCCGTGTATTTCCGACATCCGGTTCAGCCCATTCGAGATGTCGGAAAAAGGAAAGCAAGTCCAGGCTTTCAAGCTCTCGCTGCTGTTTAGGCATTTAGTGATTCGTTTTTGGAACACTGACGCCTTTTGTGGTGTACGAGGAAGGACTCTCGTGCGAAAATTAAGTCGCCTTACCTCATCTAACAAAAAGGTGGAATTCGCATGGCTGAGCCGCGTCACTTAGAGAACGCGCCCATCGTAGAGGCGATTATAGATGTTCGCGTCGCACTTCCAGACGGTTTTCCGGCTGAAGCCCTGTATAGTGCGAAAGATCTACTAGCTTCAGATTTTCCAGGCTTGCGCACCCAGTTCGAGTTCGAGAGTAAATTTCAAGTAGTTCCTAACGACATTCAAGCAGGCGAGATCAGGAACAAGGGCATTAAGGGATACATGTTCGTATCACCCGACGAAAAAGATCTCGTTCAGTTTCGGCTGAACGGATATACGCGCAATAGGCTGGCACCATACAGGAAGTGGGAAGAACTCCTTCCTAGCGCAATGGAACTTTGGACGGCGTATCACGATCTAACATCACCCGTCGAACTCAGCAGAGTTGCTACTCGATATATCAATCGGTTTAGTGTACCAGCTTTAACTACAGATTTTAGCGAGTACTTGGAGATGCCTCCGAGTATACCCGAGAATATTCCGAATGTTATTTCTGAATTCGCGTATAGGGCGGTACTTCACGATACCGATTCAGGATGCTCGGCTGTTTTTACACAGAAGATAGAGCCCGACATAAATGCAGACAGGACTGCTGTGATTGTAGACATAGATGCTTTTAAGCAATCGGACATTGAATTTGGGGACATAGAAGCCACGTTAAACGACCTGCACGAACTAAAGAACAGAATTTTCTTCAATACGCTAACTGAAAAAACCTTGGGGATGTTTGAATGAAGTCTGCACTTGTCGAACCATTCATGGGGACTTCACCGGCTACCGGTAGCAAAGCCTACAGTGAGGAATCTCAACAATCCGTTTTTCCCTCAAGGGCTTTTGGCTGTAGCGACACCAGTGCTTTGATTGGTGGATGCCTATTGTCCCAAGAAATCGTCAAAACCTACTTAGACGCTTTTACGGAAGGTTGGGATGGCTATGGTGCCGAACCTGTAACCCGCGAAACAGTTGCACATGCGATTGCGTTTGCTTCTACAATACCTAGTTCTTTCCCAATGCCTGACATTTGCGCCGACCCCGATGGAGATATTAATTTCGAATGGTACGATTCTCCCGGCCGCGTCTTTTCGATCAGTATCAACGCCGCGGGCTTGCTGAACTACGCTGGATTGTTCGGAAAGAGCTCCTCGTACGGTGTCGAAGAGTTTGCTGGCCTATTTCCTCGAGCATTTATCATTCTAATCCAAAGGCTGTATAGTAATGTGTGAGCGGATATTTGAAACGGACGCTGAGCCGGAAGAGCCGATTACCCGGTACGTACTGCATAGTGCCTGGATACGGACGAGCGACACGTCTGTAAGAAAGCAGGCATTCATGCCAAGAACAAACAAAGACAACAATCTAGACGAATTGTCGACGTATAGGACGGACGGATTTGATAAGAACAGAATCCGTGAGATCGGCGATTCCGTAGTTGCCGATACGCCCAATAATCTGTATGGACATGCAAGTACGATCGCGTCAAAATTTTTAGAAAAAAAACTACGTCTAGAAACGGACAACAAGCCTCTTCCGGGTCACACAAATGTCGTAGGATGGCCAGCAGACAAACCTTCTAAAATGGCTATTTCAGAACACTTGGCGAAGTTTGCCAAACTAACCCTGTACTAGCGTGGGGGTACAGGAAACGAACTTAAGCAATCCGCCAAGTAATGGTTCGGACAATAACCACAACAAAATCACGGTCGCATTCAAGGCACTAGCATCCATCCGAAATCTAAACGAGAGCTGGCGATACAGCTCTGAAACCCAATTTTTGGTCCACGAGCACTCACGTTTTCTACTTCGCGGCGTTGCCTGGCTGTTGAACGAAACCGCTTCGCGCTAGCTAATCCCAATCCTTCAGACTCTCCGAGGA
>JAHOYU010000052.1 GCA_019038625.1 Candidatus Latescibacterota bacterium
CGTTCTGGTCGGTCCATATCGACCAGGGAGGCCCCACCGCTCTGTTGACATTGGCAAGGACTATAGGGAGCCTTGCACCGACCGCCCAGTGCAGCATCTCGTGCATGAGAAGCAGCCCCTGGGACGAAGTCGCGGTGAAGGTCCTCGATCCCGCCGCTGATGCGCCGACACAGGCCGCCATAGCGCTGTGTTCAGATTCCACCTTGATGAATTTAGCATCGATATCACCGTTTCCACACATCTCCGAGAGGAGCTCCACAATATGGGTCTGTGGAGTGATCGGGTATGCGGAGATCACCTTGACCTCGGAAGCCATCACCCCGTGACTGACGGAGTGGTTTCCCATAATGACCTTCTTCATTTTCCCTCCTCCCGCGTTGACAGGGCACTGCGCGGACATTCCTCAACGCAGACCAGGCAGCCCTTACAGTAATCCAGATCGATCTCGTATTCGTTCTCCCTGCGATGTATAGCCACATCGGGGCAGAATACCCAGCAATTATCACAATAATTACACACACCGCAGGAGAAACATCTTTCCGCTTCCTTTTCCAGAAGCTCGTCCGTATATCCGGTCTTGATCTCACGGAAAGTGCCCCTGATCTCCTCCGATGGGATCCTCGGCACCCTGTTCTGCTTCACCCTGGTGAAATAATCCGTATTCATATCGTCGATACCGACGATCCTCTCTTCGATCTCCTCAGGCTCCGACTCCCCACGGAATACCCTGATCATCTTCTCGGCGGCCTTGCGCCCTGCAGCTATCGCCTCCACTACGCTCGCTGCGCCTGTCACGACGTCTCCGCCCGCGTAGAATTTGTCTCTGCTGCACTGGCCCATCTTCTGATCGGCCTTGATCAGGTTCCATTCACAGTCGAGCATCCCATCTATACCTTCGAGGTCGGCCTGCTCGCCTATCGCGGAGAACATGCGATCGACTTCCATCTCGAAAGTCTCACCCTCTACTGCTACGGGGCGTCGCCTCCCGGACTCATCAGGTTTTCCAAGTTTCATTTTCTGAAATACAACGCTCGTCAGACTGTCGCCGTTTCTCTTGATTTCGAGGGGCGCGGCAAGGAAGTGGAAATTCACTCCCTCCCTCTCGGCCTCTTCGATCTCTTCCTGGATGGCCGGCATCTCGTTGATCGTCCTTCTGTATACGACCGTGACCTCGCTGCCGGAACGAATGGCACATCTCGCGACATCCATCGCCGTATTACCGCCACCTATTACGACTACCCGTTTCCCGGGATCGACCTTCTCGCCACCATTGACTTTTTTCAGAAATGAAAGTCCCGCTTCTACACCGTTGCCTTCTTCCCCTTCCATTCCCATCGAACGGCTTTTCGTCAATCCTGTTCCGAGGAAGACAGCGTTGAAATCCTTTTCCAGTTCTTCGAGGTTGATTTCCTTTCCAACCTCGATACCGGTCTTGACCTCGATAGGGCCTGCTTCCAGGATCGAACTTATCACCCTGTCCAGGACTTCGTTAGTCAGGCGATACTCGGGAATCCCCCATCTGAGAACGCCACCAAGGGCCTTTTCCATCTCGAAAAGAGTGACGGGGAAACCGGCGCGGGCAAGATAAAAGGCACAGGAGAGTCCTGCGGGGCCACTACCCACGACCGCCACCTTCTGAGCTTCGGTCCCTTTCACCCTGGTCATCCATCCGGGATTATCCAGCCCCATATCACCAAGCGACCGTTCGATCGCGTTGATATTGACCGGTTCATCATAATCCATCCTGGTGCATTTGCTCATGCAGGGATGGAAACAGACTCTTCCGGTGATCGCGGGCATCGGATTTGACTCTATGATAGTACTCCACGCTTCTTCGTACCGTTTCTCGGTAACCAGATAGATGTACCTCTGGATATTCTCCGAGGTAGGACAGCCGGCGATACAGGGCGATGTCTTGAAATCGTAATATGGCCTTACGTTTCGCCATGATCCGGTGAGATTCCACATCATTGTACTCAGTGTCATCGGCCGGATCGGCATATCCTTGTAACTTTTGAATTCAAGCTTCTTGACCATTTAGCCTCCAGCCTCTTCAGGACATTGTCTTTACTTCGTTACAGGCGTCGACAGCCGCCTGCATATTCTCTTGCTTCTTTATTGGTACGAAACCCTCGATAGCCTGCTTGACGGCTTCGATACCGACCAGCCCTGTAGCGCCCGCAAAAGCGCCGATGATCCCGGTATTGACGATCGGAGCGGACCTCGACCCCAGATGGTGCTTCAGCGCAATGGCGTTCGCATCGATGGTCGCTATTTTGAATTTTTCCGTAAGTTCTTTGTCCTCTACGGGACTGCTTGTATTTATGATGATCCAGCCACCCTCTTTGAGACCATCAGTAATATTGACCGTCTTTATCAGGACCGGATCGAGGACTATAAGATGATCAGGTTCGTATATCTGGCATCTCTCCCTGACCTCCGTGTCAGAGACGCGGGTAAAGGCCATCACAGGCGCCCCCCTGCGTTCAACACCGAATGCCGGAAAGGCCTGAACGAATTTACCTTCATGAAAGAACGCGTCGGCCAGGATCTCGGATGCTATCACCGAACCCTGCCCTCCCCGGCCATGAGTCCTGATCTCGATCATACTCTGTACCTTTCTAGAAGTTTACTGGTATATCCGAATGGAAAACCTTCATTCATATGACGATAACAGGGTTCTTGCTGCTTAGAAAACCCCCGCGAAGCCTACCCCAATGACCCTCCGGGGTCAAGTGGATTTTTGTTATCTCTTATAATTTACTCTTTAACAGTATTCTGCGCAAGCGACTAAGCGACAGATTTTCACCATAAATCAGGCAGAAACCACAAAAATATCATTCTCACATGGATTCTGACTTAGATATTGTATTGTCAGGTTATCATTTACGCATTCGTACTCAACAGGGGGAGATCACAGGACGAATCGTGTCAAAAACCGGTAATAAAAAATACGCCCAGGAGGACTCGAACCCCCAACCTTCTAGTCCGTAGCCAGACGCTCTATCCAATTGAGCTATGGGCGCATAATGCCGTGGAACCTTGCTTTATCAAGTCCAGACAACACCACTATATATACCATAACTCAAGCTTGGTCAATCAAAAACTGGCAGGGCAGGGCGTTCAGGTCTACTGAGCGGAAATGCTCCCGTCAGAGACGACGAGGCTTGATTCTGTGGCGGATTCCAGAAAACTCCTGTCGTGAGACACGACGATCATAGCCTGGGTCAATCCGGCCAGTATTTCGACTATCCTCTCTGACGACCGGGGGTCGAGTCCTGAGAGTGGTTCATCCAGAAGAAGGACCTCCGGCTTCATAGCCAGAACGGTCGCAAGTGATACGAGCCGCTTTTCACCACCTGAGAGATGATGAGTTATCCTGTCGCCGAAACCATCGAGTCCGAGCAGACGCAGTGTCGACGTCGAGATCTCGAGAGCCTCCTCCCTGGTGTATCCCTGATTCAATGGACCAAAAGCTGTATCCTCAAGCACCGTAGGGCAGAAAAGCTGGTCATCCGGATCCTGAAAAAGCAGACCCGCATGTCCCCTGACTTCCCTGAAATCCTTCTCTTCCTCACGGAGTTTTCCGAATACCTCCACAACACCGGAACCGGGCTTGAGCAGCCCCATGATAATATGCAGGACGGTAGTCTTGCCAGAACCGACATGGCCGCGCAGTCCTATCCTCTGACCTTCGAACAGATCGAGTGAAGCACCGGAGAGTACGGATCGTCCACCTTCATGCGAAAAATGGATATCTCTCAGGCTCACCAGCCTTTTGTTACCAGTCATCGGATCGTCACCCTCCTGCCTGATGACAAATTCGTCATCATCCAACCACTCGGCGACTTCATGATTAACACTACCATAATCTTCCCCGGTTCGTGTATACAGCGACAGACAATATCACAAGGGCTAATGACGTGATAAGCAGGAATATCGCGTCCCTCTTTTCAAATCGGAAATGACTCACTACATGAAATTCTCCATCATATCCCCTGCACTTCATCGCCTCCATCACACGTTCCGATCTCTCAAGGCTCCGAACGATAAGCATTCCGGTCAGATACGCATAACTCCTGTAAGTGTGTATCCTCATCGAGGGAACAAACCCTCTCGTCTTCATAGCCCGTATCAGAGCCATATATTCGTGATGAAGTACATCAATATACCTTAGGGTAAACAAGAACAGGTGAGTTAGTTTTTCAGGGACCTTGAGATGATGGAACGCGTGCCCCAGTACAAAAGGATCGACCGTACCCATGAGCGCGGCAAAGACAAGAACGATCGCGTTCGCTTTCAGGGTGACGATCACGCTCCATATGAGGCCCTCATAGCTGTACGAAAGAGCTCCCACCGCGAACAGGGGTTCTCCCGGAAAGGTCAGTGGTACGAGGACAAACAACAATAACATGAAAATGTTCAATCTCAGGAGTCTCTTCAGCAGGGCATCTGAAGATATCCTCGCCAGAATCACCAGAAAAGCCCCCGAGATCAACCCGGCGATAAGGACGCCAGAATGCGATGTAAGAGCAACGAGTACCGAAAACGCTAACGTCGCGACCACCTTGGGGCGAGGATCCAGCCTGTGAATAAATGTATCGCCGGTGTAGTAAGTCGCGCAGCTCATCTATTTTCACCTCTCATCGCCTTCCACCTCATATCTTTCCACCTTTTGACCTTGCAGCCGGCAGATCGAATACCGACGGATAGACCTTCGACAGAAAGGCTACGACAAAACCTGTGAATATTCCTTCTGCAATTGCTACGACGATGTTAGGAATAAGCGCGATACCGACTATCGTACCCATCTGCTTGCCACAGAAAATCAATGCGGTCGCCCACAGTACAAACGAAGCAAGGTAGGCCGTGACTCCGGCCATCATCCCCCAGAAGAAAACCGACTTTCCCGTACCTGCCTTCCTGATCCGGCCATTATAAAGATAATAGACCAGGACTGCCGGCACTCCCATCACTACCGTGTTTATTCCCAGAGTCGTTATCCCCCCGAACTGGAAAAGCAGGGCCTGAAGAAAGAGTGATACAAGAAATGCAGGCATCGCGGCCCAACCAAGGAAAAGGCCTGCCAGTCCTCCCAGAAGAGGATGTACCGATGATGGACCTATCGGAAGCCGGATCACAAGAGTCGAAACGAACAGAACTGATGCCGTCAACGCGGCTCTCGGGATCTGTTCATCCCTCAAGACACGCAGTCCGGCTGCGATGCATGGAACGGCGATCGCGGCTCCGGCCAGAGCTACCCCGATCGGTGCTACTCCCTCTGATATATGCATACAGGTCTCCCGGCCCTTCAGTGCTTTCGCCTGAATATAGAGTACAGCCCGAATATCCCGAATATAATACTTACTCCTGTCACGACCTGAAGAGTACGGTCCCGCCTTACGAAAGACTGGTCACCAGTGACCCCTCCCCGGCCGATCTCCATCTCCAACACCGCCAGATGGCCCATCCCGTCATCAACCTCTATTTTCCATTTACCTTCAGCTCGGGCTACAAGAGAAAACCTTCCATCCTCCGAGGTCGTACCGGTCACAAATACCGAATCCGGACTGCCCGGCCTGAAAACGGACACATCACAATAGGCCATTGGGCTTCCATCATCATATGAAGCTTCTATCATGAGACCGTTCTCTACCAACCGGCATTCCGCCCCATGAGCCGTCACGGTCCGTGGATTCACCATTACTGCCAGAAACATCAAAGACAGGGCTACCATCCGCCAGCCGTTCATCATTTACCTCCCGGCCTTCCGACCTGGAACACCAGTGAACAACCTCGTCTTCCAACCGAAGCTGTCACAAGATATTTCCCCGACTTTCCTGTCATTATCCGTACTGGTTCCTCCGTATCTGCTCTGTAATGAGCTGTCCGTCCTTCTGCGGGAATGACGGTGATCTCGCATTCGACAGGGCTTCCATCCAGCATGACCTGGACCGGAAGGTCTCTACCAGGCACCGTGTCGGAAACCGGAGCGAAGGGAACGATCTCCAGACCGACTCCCGCCTGGTACCGACCAGGATCATCCTCGCCACTTCCCGCCACCATAAATGTCTTCAACTCGTACAGGGGGTCTTCCATCCCGGGACGCTTCATCACCAGCCGGAAAATATGCAGCCCCGGCGAGTCAAGGACCACGGTAGCAGTATGTCGTTTATCCCCTTTTCTGGTCGACAGCTCTCTCGCACCGTCAGGACCTGTCACCTGGATCTTTCCGAGCACCTTCTCCTTGACCGCAAAACTCGATTCAGGGTAATAATGTCCGCCGCAGATATCCAGATTTATCTCTACAGCAACCTGAGGATAAAGATCCTCCGCCTCAAACCAGTGTTCGTGGCTCGTAACTGAAACAGGCACTGCGATTGACGCCAGCAATACGGCGACACATATGAATACTTTCATTTTATTCCTCACCTGATGATCCTAGAACCTGCACATCAATGTGACGTTGCCCCGGATGATATCCGCTCCTCCACCCTTACCGATCTCGATACCGGTCTTGAGCGTCATACTCTGCGATCCCACCGGCATGTAGACACCAGGCAGGACGGACCAGTTGTCCGAAGCCTCATCGAATGATCCCAGCAACTCGATACCGGCCGCTACTCCATGAGAATCACTGGAAAGCGGAGTCTTTCCTCCGATAGCCCAGAAGGTAGCACCCTCGTCTCCTTCACGCTCATGACAGATATTAATAGTGACATTCGCGTGGTTCTCGAAATCCTTCGTCGCGATAAGCATTCCCGAATAGGCAAAGTCTTCGCTGCCGAGAAGGTCTTTCGCCCTCTGAAAAGGCACCTCGAATCCGGCAGCCACCGCGATGTTCACAGGCCAGTCCTCAGTCACCCTGTACTGCAGGCATCCAGCGACAGCCTCCATGAAGGGAGAAGGTCCCAGAGGTTCAAAGCCTGAGTCTTCTGCGAGATGCCCGACACCGAACTTCGCAAAATGGGTATGTACATCGAACATCAGCCTGTTCGTTATCCCCCAGGACATCCCCGGAGTCATTTCCCAATGATCCAGCTCAGGGATCTCGGAATCGTCGACCATGTAATCATAATGCAGATGAAATACGAACTCCCCTTTTCTCGCCGTCGAATAACTCTCCATCTCTATATATTCCATCGCGTGATGAGCAGAAAGTCCTCCAGGTATATTAAGCAACCCCACTAACACTACGATCGATATGATAAACTTTTTCATCAGTCCCCCTTTTAAATCGAATTACTTCTTCAGCTCCCCAATTCAATCCAATCACTTTTGCGAACAGCGACTTTCGCCCCTTATATTCCCTGCCCCGTTGTGGCCGCGGCCAGTGAACAGTATTTTACTCCCTTTGTCGCCTTGAGCCTGTTTGCCAGTTCCCCCACTTTCTCAGGCTTTCCCCTGACAACGACGATCTCCAGACAATTGTCATGATCGAGATGCACATGCTGCGAGGAGATTATCAGATGATGGTAATCATGCTGAGTGTGAGTGAGCTTGTTCGAAAGGTTTCTTCTGTGATGGTCATATACCATCACTATCGCGGCGGCTACTTCCTTCCCGCTCTTCCAGTCATCCTTTACCAGATCATCCCTGATCAGATCCGCTACAGCCTTGGATCTGGTGGGGTACCCGGTCTTCTCGATCCGCCTGTCGAATTTCGAAAGAAGTTTTTCGTCTATCGACACACTGAACCTGATCAATCCCGACATCCTGCCTCCTTGAAATTACCCGATACCTGCTCTTGCCCGAACATTCACTTTCGTATTACATATTTTACATTCGTAACACGAATATACAGCAAAAAGACTCAGGGTTACAATAGTTTTTATATGCACGAAAAGTTTTGTCGATGATTCGTAATATTACGGATTCCTGACCTTAAAGCACCTATTTTCCTCCGATTTCCATACAGTCATCCGTCAATGTTCAAATGTGCGGGTTTTATTCTTGGGCGAAGTTCAGGCAAGAATCGAATGGACATAAAAATGGCGGAGAGGGAGGGATTCGAACCCTCGGTAGAGTTTAACCCCTACAACCGCTTAGCAGGCGGATGCCTTCAGCCGCTCGGCCACCTCTCCGCATATATCTATTGTGGCGGAGGGCGAGGGACTCGAACCCCCAAGGGCTTGCGCCCGGCGAATTTCAAATCCGCTGCCTTACCAATTAGGACTAGCCCTCCACAAACAACGACCCCTCTGCATGCAGAGGGACTCAAACAGTATAAAAAGTCATCACCCCACTGTCAACACAATTGGAAAAAGCAGGCAGTCGGAACCCGGATCTCCTCAGACCTCTTCACTCTCCCATTCCCTGATCCGTTTTCTGTTCCTGATCTTCTTCAGGACATAGGCCAGAATCAACAGGCCCGCCATCATGAGCCAGAAAGGAGGCGACCTGAATACCGGTGCCGCCGCGTTGTACCTGCTTTCCAGATCCAGATGGAATTCCTCGGCAAAATCCCCTGTAGTCTCCCCGAAGGTCAACAGGAACGCCCTGTCAAAATCTCCGAGATCCCTCGCAAAGGAAAGTAGTGTCACAAGATCCTCAGGCCTCGTTTCGAGCAGACGGGAGACTGCGGCATAACTTAGCCTGTATGCGGCGGAAGCCCTTGCCGCAGAACGTGGGAAACTCCCTCCAAGATCCTCCAGGTCGGGAAGGTTTCCGCTCCAGATCGAAGTCATAAGGTTCCATTGATCTGACATCGTCCACTCTCTCGATTGCCGCATGGCGATGCCTTCGACAAACCAGGTCGGACACCTCGTGCCACCCGTCTTCTGAACAAGAAAGATATGTGAGAGTTCATGCCTTATAACGGTCTTCAGAGGCCTCGGAGTCCTGAGAACGGCCCTGGCATCGATGACGATCTTCCTGTTGACCAGATCGCTGAACGCCTCTCCCCATTCTGGCATCTTCGATCCACTGAGTTGATTATAATCTTTTCTGTTGGGAACAATATAGACATCGATACGGCCGGGGTCCTGCAACCCGATCTCTTCAGCGATATCCGGTGCTGATTCACATATCAACCGTTCTACCTCGACGGCCATCTTCCTGCTGCGTTCGGAAAAATGAAAGACATACGGACCACAATCCGAAATGCTTATGATGTAACCCATCTTGTCGAGGTCCCGGGACTCTTCAATACTGCTCCGGGCGAAAGACGTCTGCACGACCATCAGGGTGACAAAAACAACTGAAATAAACACCTTCACCGGACGGCAGAGAGGTCGCATCAAAGCCCTCCGGAAAAAATTATGCCTCCGCCGATCACCCGGTCGCCTGAATATATGACGAGGGACTGGCCAGGAGTCGGAGCTCTCTGCGGTTCGAAAAAAGTGACCCTGCACTCTCCTCCAGCAAAACTGATCTTACTTATTGCGGCAGGCTTGTGCCTGTACCTTATCCTGGCCTTTAAGGGAAGTTTCGGATCTCTGACACGCATCTTCATGCTTCTGCAGATCACTTCGGTGGAACAGAGACCATCGTTGTCGGTAAGGACTATGCTGTTGGTCGCGACATCGATCCTTTTAATATACATGGGCTCCGCCGAAGAAATACCGAGGCCCCTCCTCTGCCCCAGCGTATATCTGAATATCCCGCGATGTCTTCCCAGTCGGTTTCCTGATTCGTCCAGTACATCTCCAGATACCGGTGGGATCCTGTTTTCAAGAAAATCAGAGAGATCTCCATCGGGAATAAAACAGATATCCTGGCTTTCCCTCCCGATCTCCGTTCCGACACCAGCTTCGGAAGCGATCTTTCTCACTTCATTCTTTTCAAGTGTCCCGACGGGAAATATGCATCGTTCGAGAATCCTGACAGGAACACGGTATAGAAAGTATGACTGGTCTTTCTTCTGATCGAACGCGGTCTCAAGAAACACGGACCCCCTGTCACGCACTGTCCTCACGTAATGTCCCGTGGCAATCCGGTCGATTCCTGAAGATTTCGCAAATCCTTCCAGAAGAGGAAACTTGATATTCTCATTGCATATGATGCACGGGTTCGGGGTCCTGCCGGTATCGTATTCCCTTACGAAACTGTCTACGACCTTATTATTAAAACTTTCGACGGCATCCAGCACCCTGTGTTCTATTCCAAGCCTTTTGCAGACTCTCGCAGCTCTCTCTTCTGCGATGTCCCCGGTTGAAACCTCTGATAAGCACCCTCTGCATTGAAGTCTGAATGTGACTCCTGTGACCTGATAGCCGGCCCTGAGCAGGAGCAGGGCAGCAACAGAGCTGTCCACACCTCCACTCATGCCGACAGCGACACTTTCTCCCGGGCGAGGAGCAGAAATCGTTTTTGCAAATATCTTGCTGGAGTTATTGTCCCTGGTAGTCAATTACAGGATGTCCTTCCTCAGGGGAGACATCTCCCTGAGCCTCTCCACGACTCCAGGGAAGACAGAAAGGAACTGATCCACTTCGTCACGGGTGTTTTCCGCACCGAGGCTTATTCTCAATGCGCCCTGAGCGTCTACATTGTCTATTCCCATAGCCAGCAACACATGACTTGGATCATCGCTCCCTGTAGCACATGCCGAACCACTCGATAGAGCGAAGCCGAGCATACTGAGGTTCAGCGTCAAGGCTTCCCCCTCTACACTGGTAACGGTAACGTTGCATGTATTCGACACCCTTGGAGCACTGCCGCCATTTATCCTGACATCAGGCACATCGTTGAGGATCCCCTCTTCAATAAGATCCCTGAGATTTCCGATATGTTCCATCTCGGACACGAGTCTCTCCAGGCTGATCCGACAAGCTTCGCCAAATCCGACTATCGCTGGAACATTCTCTGTGCCCGGCCTGATTCCCCTCTCCTGGTGCCCTCCGGTCAGGACTGGTGCAAGCGAGACCCCGCGCTTTATATACAGGGCACCGATTCCCTTGGGACCATAGAATTTGTGCGCTGAAAGCGACAGCATGTCCACCCCCAGCTGATCCACATCTACCGGCATCTTCCCTGCTCCCTGAACCGCATCGACGTGAAACAGTACACCTCGCGCTCTCGCGACCCCGGACAGTTCCTGCACAGGTTGAATCACTCCTGTCTCATTGTTTGCGAGCATGATACTCACAAGAACAGTGTCGTCACGAATCGCATCTTCAAGATCTGATACACTGACCATTCCGTCACTGTCACTGGGCAGCCATGTCACTTCTGTTCCATTTTCTTCCAGTTCCCGGCATGTACCTGTCACGGCTGGATGTTCTATGGAAGAAGTCACTACGTGAGCCCTGCCACCATCCAATCTGGAATTGAGCATAGCGCCACGGATCGCAAGGTTGTCGGACTCCGTACCCCCAGCTGTAAATATGATCTCTTCAGGTTCAGATCCTATCAGGCCGGCCACTCGGGTACGGGCAAGTTCGACTGCAGCCCTTGTCTCCTGACCGAAGAAATGCAGGCTGCTTGCGTTACCGAATGAATTACCTAGAAAAGGCAGCATCGCGTCGACCACTTCATCTCTTGCCTTTGTCGTGGCGTTATGATCGAAATAAACGCGCCTTCCCTCACTTAAATCTTTTCCTTGCATCAAGTTTGTCTCCCGGAGTGATACTATTCGACTATGACAATAGAATCTATCTTGTCATTTTTCTTGATCTTGTCAAGCACATCCATCCCCTCGACTACTTTTGCGAACAAGGTGTATTCGCCATTGAAAGCCGGTTTGCGTTTTTTCAGGATGTAAAACTGCGTCGAAGCGCTGTCATAGCTGCGAGGAAATCTGGCCATGCCGACCATACCTGCTTCGTGCTTGAGGTCCTGATCGAACATCTCGCCTTCGATCTGTGAATATTCATGCTCTTTCTTGCCAGTCTGAACGAGAAATCCCTCTACTCTGTGGAATTTCATCCCGTTGTAAAAACCGTCTCGAACAAGAGTAAGGATCCTATCCACGGCTATGGGCGCATCGTCTGAAAGCATTTCCAATACGATGACCCCACCTTTTTCAAGAGTGATCGTGATCCTGATAGAGATGTCCTCGGCTACAGAGACTTCTTCTACTTCGGCAGCCTCATCCTGAAGGTCCTGGCCAACTACAGCGCCAAACCCCGCGCATAACATGACTGTCACTAACAGGAAACAAAAACTGGCTCTCTCCTGCCATCCCGCTACGGTCCGCGAGCATATCATTTCCTACCTCCTTGTCATGAAACGATGTCGCCTGAAAATTAAAAGCCTCCCCAAACCAGGGAGGCTCGAAAGTCATAATGACATGAAAGAGCAAACATTACGATCTACTCGTACAACTCCTGCTCTTTCTTTGCTTCCCTCTGCTTGATGAGTGCTCTCTGCCTCTCTATTTCCTTCTCCGCGTACTTCGACCACTGGGGATCCTTGAGGTTGACCACCTTTTCGAACTTGACGATCGCCTCTTCAAAGTTATTCAGTTTCGAAAGAGCGTATCCCCACTGATAATAAAGAATAGCATCCTGCTGCCCGGTGTTCAGGGCAAGGCCATTTTTCGACGATTCAAGGGCCTTATTGTAATTCTTGTTATCGTTGTATATCTTGGCCAGAATAGCATATGTGAAATCGTCTCCACCGGTCAGCGCAATGGCCTTCTCGAGTTCTGCAGGAGCTTCCGCTTCCCTGTTCGACTGCGAATAGGAATAACCCAGGCGCTGATGAAAATCAGCGTTGTCGGGATAAATGGTCACGAGTTCCTCGTAGATAGGCGCTGCTTTTTCATAACTCTTATCGTTGAAATATGCTCTGCCCAGCTGCTTTTTGAATGCGTGATTCTCCGGCTCGGCTTCGATAGCACGAGTCAGGTACTCGAATTTCTTTTCCTTGTTTCCCAGCTTGTCATACAGCCCAGACAGCGTTCCCATTGTCGTTGCGTCATCTGCTTTGGAGATAAGCGCCTTTTCGTAATAACTGATGGCATCCTCGGTCTTTTTCTGCCTCTGAGCTATAAAAGCCAGGTTGACATTGGCATTGTAATGATTCTCGTCCTTCACCAGAAGCATATTGAAATACTCCTGTGCTTTCTCCCAGTTCTCGATATGAAGATAATTATAGCCTATCGAACTGATAAGGCCTTCATCACCAGGTGAGAGCTCAAGAGCTTTCTCATATGACGAGATTCCCTTCTCGTAATCCTTCCGGGTCGAATATGCCGAACCGAGCTGCGACCATGCCTCTATATATGAAGGGTTCAAAGAGACAGCGCTCTCGAGGTTACTGATAGCTTCATCATACTTCCCGGCGTTAAGGAACTGCTGTGCCGACTGATAAGAGATCTCGGCGGGAGTCATGGTATTGTCGAAGTCCTCATCAGAATCCGCAACAGCGTCCGCGGGAGGGGTAATATTGGACATGACGCCGTAACTACCGGCTGTCGGCCCACACCCCATGCTGAATAACAGGAGAAGAGCGGTTGAGACAAACAACATCTTTTTCATCTTTGATTCCTTTCCACATCGTGTTTCACAAATGCCATCGATTACCTTACCTGATTTCAATCTATTGAAGAGCAGTTGCGGTGTCAAGCCCAAGTTGAGGTTGATGACACTTAATCACTTATAATTCAACATCTTATTAACGTATAGGTTTTGTGTCCCCGGTAGGTACCGGATCGTTGAGTGCTTTCTGCAAAAGGACAATATTCTCTCTCGCCCTATCTGCCAGATAGCTCCCCGGAGCCACATCGACGACCTTCTCCCATTCTCTCAGCGCCTCACGGAACATCTTGTTCTCCCAGAAAAATATGGCGAGGTAGAACATCGGCTGAGGATGATCCGGCGCCAGTTCCAGGGCCTTCGAAAGAAAAACCCAGGCCCTGTCATAACGTTTTTGCTGGAAGATCATAAAAGCAAGATGTGAATTGGCCAGGACATCGTCAGGATTGACACGCACAGCCGCCAGGAAATTCTTCTCTGCTTTGTGAAGGTCTCCTCTGTCATCATAAAGTACACCCAGATTCACGTATGACTTGAAATGGTCGGGATCCCTTCCGACCGCCTCACCATAATACCTGATCGCTGAATCCGGAAGAGAGCTTTCATGGTATGCCACAGCGAGCTGGAAAAACACTTCCGCATCATCCCTGCCTTCCCTGATAAGATGCCGGGTATAGGCTATTCTCGGGCCTGGTTCGAGGCCCTTCAGCTCTTCGGCAAGGGTCATTCCACTGACATCCTGCCCCAACGCACCGGTCGCGAGGTTCAGGACAACCAGAAATATCGATATTAAAGCTTCAGGATTTTTCATTGTACAGGGAACGGGCACGGATCATCCGACTGTCAGCGGGATCGACTCTGCCACCTGCTGGCGGCGGCGATCAATGTCTGTCATCCTTTCTCCTGGTCCATTTTTCGGAAAGATCCAGACTCAGCCCCAACCTCAGTACCTTCTCATCGATACCGTTGTCTGACACCGAGCCTATCTTCCCAGCCTCAATTGTAAAATCTATTCCACCGGGGCCTCCGGGCATCCCGAAACCGGACCCGATCGTAAAAAATCTTGAGACAACCTGTTGTCCGGCGGGAAATTCCAGATGCCACCTGTTCTCGTAATATCCGAACCTCAGCGGCATCCTCGACAATTTTCCTCCGTCACTCCCGGTTCTTCTCTCTATACCGAACGAAATCACACTCTCGTCACTTAGCGAACCTTCCAGATGTTCGAAACCCGCTGGTTCAGGAGCTTCCCTCGTCCAGAAAGACGAAGAGACCCACCAGCGATTCGTGACCGCCACCGCCATACCCGCGCTCCAGGCGGCAGGAAGAGTGAAATCATAGGTCGACTCTGTATTCAGGATCCACCGGGAATACTGGACCACCTCTTCGACCGAATAGTCGACCTTGTCATCGAACGAAGCTCCGATCCAGACCCTGGGATGAAGCTTGACAAGTGCTGAGAGACTCCATGAAATCCCTGAAAATCCCCTCGTCCTGACAGACGAGATGCTGTTGTAGGCAGGGTCGTCGAAATATATATAGACCTCGTCCTTGATCGAACCCCGGTCTATCTGCAAAGCGGTTCCCAGCCGCAGCCAGTCCAGTGGCCGCCAGGCGAGTGTAAATGGAATAGTATAGAGCGAGCTGTTGAATTCGTAGAGTTCCCTCGGTTGGGGAGTAAAATCGACTTCTTTTTCAGAAGTAAAATTTCCCCTGCCAAAGAAACGAGTCTTGTAACCGATTCCCAGCACAAGCCCGTCCTTCAATGGGACCGCGATCGAAGCAAAGGGAAGGACGAAACGGTTCTGATCCGAAGTCTCCTGTTTGGTATTCACCCGGCTCAGATTGAACATCTCAAATATTGAAAATGTCACCGAACTGAGGTCCGAAAGGCTCGCCGGATTCAGGGGAAGTGCGCTGTTTGTGTCAGGAAAGGCTATTCCTGAATACCCGGTCGCCGAATATCGCCCATTCCCTCCAAGATTGTGCTCCCCGATAAAATTCAGCCCGAAAATGGATTGGGCCGAAAGGGTTCCAGGAATGAGAGCAATTGATAAGCAGAACACCGCGATTGTAATGTATTTTAGATTCTTCATCATTCTCCATCAAAATCAGCTGGCCGCGAATAGATGACCTCTATATAGGGCCTCATCGAATCGGCAGCAGTTATATCGAAAAAACCCACCCTCTGATAACGAAGTAATTCCATGTCAGACTGCAATACCAGCCCGTTGTTGACTCTGCTGCCTTCGAGGACAAACTTGGTGTGTACGCCCAGCGGTATTCTCAACTCATCTGATACCGTTGGAGTAAATGTATTGATCGTTACGGGATCACCCTTGAGGAAAAGCGTGTCGGCGATATCGGATGAAGCTGGCGAATATAGATAAGAAATAAAATCGGTGGAAGCATCCAGTTCCGCCTGCTCTCCTAAAGTAGCTCCGAGCCCCAGATCACCGTCCACATGAAGAACGAGAGCCGAGTAATGCACCATCGCGTCATCCTCGATGTCGTCAAGATCGAATTCGAAGAATATCCTCGTCGCCGTTCCTCCGACACATACAAGCCCCTCTCCACCATAGCTCGCAATATTCATATCCGCTATAGCCACAAAAGTGGCAACCGACCCATCGGTGAATCTTACCCTTACGACTGGAGGATCGGAACCGTAATTCTGGGATAACATCTCTATTAAACCAGATGTGTCTAAATCACCTTCCCACCTGATAATGATCCCTTCAGGCCAGGGATCGCTCGTCCCATCGATCCATTCCTGCACAATGCTCGGGGCAAGGGTAAAAATTCCGCTATTTATATTGAAGTCCCGCACCGTTTCTCCCGAGGGTCCCTGAATCGGGTCGATGATATATTCCGGCGCGATCGTAATCGTATCATCCTCATTGAAACTGCCTGTTAATTCGTGAAATGTGATACCGAGATGGAATCCTTCAGAAACTAATATGACAGGCAGATCCAGACTTACCGAGTCTACGGTCTTTCCAGTATAATGCTCCAGTGAGTCTACATCGAATCTCATCAGGATCGACTCGAACCTGATGCCTGCCTCTTCACCCAGCTTCAGAAGGGGGTGTTTACCTATACCGCCAGCGACATCGATTACACTCACGTTGCTGAAAGTACTCACATATCTGAATGTCTCTCCCGCGTCAGGCCTGTAGCTGCCATCTTCGAGGAATATTTTTGTGACCGGCCCCTCGGGGTCGCTGCTGCACGATCCGACGACCAGAAGAAAAGCAGTGATCATTATTGCCGCAAGAGTTCTTTTCATATTCCTGTCGAGGTTCCTTCCCCTTCAGTTTTTCACTCTGTTTCGTCCGACCGGGCTCTGGGCGGGTCGGGGTGTCAGATGAAACTATACGAGTGACCCCCTCCGCGTCAAGTCGAATAGGAAGAGTCCGATAAATAACATGGATCTTTCTGTCATCAGGGGTGTCACCGTGGACTCATCACTTTTTACGCAGAAATGATACGACCGTTCCAGTAAAAAACTCCCTTATCCATGGATAACGGGTGAGAGGCCTGAGGAATTCGAACTTTGGAGGGATCAGTTCTTCCTTCTCGACCACTACCGTCCCGGCTGACTGGATGATCTTCCTGTATCCTGATATATCGATCCTGTTGTTCTTGATCCTGTAATCATCCATCACTCTCGCTGCATCCTCCGCTGGATCCTCTCTGCCCTCTTCCTCGAAAGCCAGGCCGACCATATCTTCCAGTATCTTCTCCGAAAACAGGATATGGCACCATGGCGTTTTTATCTGGTCATAGAGGTGAGAGCCAAGCGGAGACCTCCACGGAGTGAAAAACAGGAATACAAGGCTACCAGGCCTGACTACCCTGACAAGTTCGTTCAAAGCAGATGCGGGATCATGAAAATGTTCCATCGAATCGTTCGCGATGACTATATCGAAAGAGGAGTCGGAAAAGGGAAGTAAAGTCGCGTCGCCGCAAACGACATTCAGCGGACACCCGCTGCCTAGGGCATAGTCTGCTGCCCCCGAGCAGTGGACCGGATCGAGGTCCACGCCGGTGACATCTCCGCCGGCTTCGGCGTAGACCAGGGTCTTCCCGCCGAGCCCGCAACCGATATCGAGGATCTTCTTCCCCGCAAGATCTCCGAGATATTCATCACATCTGCCAATCAGAGTCCGTCCGGTCCTGTGTTCCCAATCCGAATAGGCCTCGGGCGATTCCCTCCCCTCCACTCGGGGTCTCGGAAAGAATCTGTCTATACGAAATAAAAACGACGCCATCAATCCAGGCATCAGTTTTCATCCTCCCTGATCATCTGGCGAACCGCCAGGTGGCAGCTGTCAGAAACCTCGTAAATCCAAGTTTTTCATACAGGGCCAGAGCCGGTCTGTTGTCAGCCTGTGTACAGAGCGCCGCCTGATCGACACCAGAATCGTGCAAATAGTCAAGGGCCCCTGTTACCAGCCTTGCTCCAAGTCCATGCCCTCTCTCATCGGGCCTGACGGCGAGCATGTCGATCCATCCAGCGCCTGGATCATCCGGTCCCGGAATGATGACCGTGCAGAACCCCGCAGGCCTGCCACCTGCCGATCTCAAAGCCAGGACGGCGTCTGCTCTACCCTCGAAGCTGCCCCTCATCCACTCCTCATGCACTTTATCCGCCGTCTGTCGGTCAAAAACAGGGTCAGCATGAAATCTGTCGAACGAATATGAGACACGGGCGATCTCTCGGAGCTCTCCGATATCTTCAGGCCCGGCGATATCGACGCCCTCGACATCCTCTACTTCCCCGCATTCGGCTTTCAGATAGACTATCTTTTCCAGTTCAGAGAATCCAGTTCCTGCCAGAGCATCACATTGTCGTCCATACTCCGATGAAGAGTCCGGCAACCTTGCCGTTGCGTACCTTATCCCCCTGCCGAGGGCAGTCTCTTTCCAAAACGCACAAAGGCTCCCGCACCCTTCGCCTCCGAGCAGGAGAATACGTGCACAATCGACACCGGTGACTGCCGTATCCCATGACAGGGGAGACCAAAGCATCAGGCCATTCAATCCATCAGGCCCCACATGGCCGATCGCCTCTACTTCTCCCTTTTTCAGAATATGCTCGAGCCGGTCGGCAGCGAGAGTGATTCCTTCAGGAGAATCGGGATCGATCCCCCTGCCAGCGGCAAGGGCCGTCGATCCGGCAAGTCGACGGATCAACGGCCCCGCTCGATCTATATCAGTCCCGGTCAATATCCTGTCTTCCGGCACCGTTATTCCGTAGCACCTTTCTTCGCGTCAAAATAGACATAGAGACAGAGCCCGGCGAAAAGGACTACACTGAGCATCTCACCGTAAGCTGTCTCTCCGAATCCTGTATTAAGAAAATCGTCCCAACCAGGCAACGCGACAAGAGCACTGAGAACACCCATCAAGGCGCCTCCAGCTATGAATCCGGAAGCTATCAGAGTGCCTCTCTCTTTTCTCTTCGTCACTATTCCCTCGTTTGTACTGCTCTTTCCTACGAAATGAGCGATGATGCCACCGACCAGTATCGGCGTGTTGAGCTGGATCGGCAGATACATTCCGAGCGCGAATGCCAGGGGCGAGATCTTCAGGAACTCGAGGATGAGCGCCATGAAACCACCCGCTATATAAAGACCCCATGGAGCCTGTGCGTCAGACATGAGAGTCTGGATGACGGCTGCCATGGCGTTCGCCTGGGGCGCCGCAAGTGCGTCCGGCCCGGTAAATCCGAATACCTTGTCGAGAAGGATTATGACACCGGTAACACTGGCCGCAGCGACGATGATGCCGAGGAACTTGTAAGTCTCCTGTTTCCTCGGTGTCGAACCGAGCCAGTACCCTACCTTCAGATCGCTGACGAACGCTCCCGCTGTCGAGAGAGCCGTACATACGACTCCACCGATGATGAGGGCCGAGACCATTCCAGCCGGGCCAGAGAGGCCCGCCTTCACCAGGATCAGGCTGGAAAGGATCAGTGTCATCAGCGTCATCCCCGATACGGGATTCATCCCCACGATTGCTATCGCTCTCGCCGCAACTGTCGTGAAGAGGAAGGTGATCACGGCCACGACCACAAGAGCAATGGCAGCGATCTTCCATGAATCAACGACCATGAAGCCGAAGAAAAGGAACACAACGAGAAGGGTTATAATGAGGGAACCGATCACAATCGACATCTTCATGTCAGTATCGGTCCTCTCTTTCACTTCGCCGCCGCCCTTGCCGGCGAACATCTCTTTGAACCCGACCGTGAATGACGACACAATGATCTTCGACGATTTCAGGATCCCGATAATACCGGCTACCGCGATCCCGCCGATTCCGATGTGACGGACATAGTTGGTAAAGATCTCCTCCGGCCCCATCTCCGAGATAAGCTCGGTCGCCGGTCCGATCGGAACATCGAGATGCCTGCCGAAGAACCAGACGGCAGGAATAAAAACGAGCCACGAAAGGAAACTGCCCGCCGCGATGATAGTGGAATATCTCAGGCCGATTATATACCCGAGGCCAAGCACTGCCGCACCGGCATTCACCTTCACTACGAGTTTTGCTTTGTCCGCTACTACCGCGAGAGGAGCGACCACTCTTGTGGAGATCACTTCGCTCCAGAACCCGAATGTCGCTATGCAGAAATCGTAGAGGCCACCGATAATAGCGGCCTTCATGAGCACCTTCGCCTGATCCCCTCCACTCTCACCAGTGACGAGGACTTCGGTGATAGCCGTTCCTTCGGGGAATGGCAGATGACCATGCTGTTCCTTGACAAAATATCTTCTAAGCGGGATAAGGAAAAGTATCCCGAGAAATCCACCGAGTAGAGCAGCGATGAAAGTCTGGTAGAACTTAAGCTCGAGGCCGAGGATTATAATTGCGGGAAGGGTAAAGATCATCCCCGCGACGACCACTCCGGAAGCGGAACCGACCGACTGGATGATCACATTCTCCAGGATCGTGCTGCGTCTTTTAAACAGTCCCCCCAGTCCGACTGCGAGGATTGCGATCGGGATGGCCGCCTCGAAGACCTGACCGATCTTCAGCCCGAGATATGCCGCGGCCGCCGTGAAGATGAAGGCCATGATAAGGCCAGTCACTACGGCGCGGATCGAGGTCTCTGGGACCATCTTTCCCGCAGGCACGTAGGGAGTATACTCCTCCCCCGGCCCCAACACCTTATAGGCGTTTGCCGGAAGCCTGCTCGAACCCTTACTGTGTTCCATTATCCCTCCTTGCAGAGCGGTGATGTGGAAGAATTCACCTGATTACATTCCGATCGCTGATGTTACCATATGGAACGGTATAATTGTCAAACGATTAGTGATATTGATGAGATTTGAAAAATGATATTCGTCTTCGATTTAAATATACTTGCAGGTCAATGGACCATCTTGTCTTCAGGACGGCCTCTTCCGAGGTAGCCACGCATGACCACTCTCAGGACCAGGTACAGTTGCCTGAAGTACCCCCTCCTGAGAACAGACAATAGAAGTCGGAATCTCTCCATACGTGTCATCCGCGGATCGTCGAGAGCCCTTTGATAAAGTTTCTCGAATTTCTCGGCACCTTTTCGGTAATCATAGTTATCCAACACGTATTGCCGGGAGAAGGAAGCGAGCCTTTCGTATAACTCCCTGTCATTGATTATCCGGTTAAGCGCTTCGGAAAGCAGCCCGGGGCCGACCGGCACTTCAAGATTTCTGCCCGCAAAATTATAGTATTTCAGTTCATCCACTTTTTCAGGTTCGACCACACCTGCAAGTCCGTTCTCCCCGACAACGAGTGTGGGCTTGCCTGTGGCCATACCTTCCCAAGCGCAACGGCCGATTCCCAGGACAATATCTGCCCAGGCTAGCAAGCCGGGAGTCTCAACGACCGCCCCAGTCAGAATAACAGCCTTGTACCCCAGCTCAGAATTAACGTTTTCCATTTTCGCGGCCAGATCCCCAAAACTCACACCATCACCCGCGATGACCAGATAGACTCTTGTCCCGGCAGCTGCAATTTCCTTCACAGCCTCGACAGCATGGTGGAGAGATTTCGATTTCGTCGGATCGACCCTGCTCATGAAGACGATCTTATATCCATCACCGGGAAGATCATATTTCTGTGCCACATCCTCCGAAGCCACATCTGGATGGAAAGTCTCAAGGTCTATCCTGTTCGGGATCACGGTCATCTCGCGGGGAAAACCTCCGAAACTGCCGCGTGCCTTATCGAGAAACTCCTCGGCTACAAAAGTCACTCGACCTCTGTATGCTGGATGCGGCGCGTCGTCCAGAAACCATACAGCGGAATACACAACGGGGATATTTCTGGCTGCCGCCGCGAACAGGGCCAGGTAATAATCATTGAAATGAAAACAATGGATCAGATCGATAGAGTGGTCTTCGATCGCCCGGATCATCTTCCGGTAGGCCCCAGCATTGAGATGATACATATGTGGAAGAGCCTTGCTGTATGAAGCAGGGATCATCTCGATATCGGCAGCCTGTAACCTCTCTTCATATATCCCTCCGGGCTTGGTGAAGAACAATACTTCATGTCCAAGTTCTCTTATTCCCTTCGCGATCGAAATAGCAGTATTTGGAGCTCCGCCAAGATCAAGCCATGGGTAGCAGATCATCACTCTCATGACCCGTCTCCATTATCTTTTTCATTTCTATTGATCATGCCCCTGACTTTCTTTAACAATCTAAAGGCTGCATCCCTGTAACTGACTATATCTTCTCTTGTAGGGACCAGGACCTCCCTTAGAGGGATCCCTGTATTCCTTACGAAATAACCGACTATCAATGACACCATCACGATATTGGATACACATGTCGCCATTCCTGCGCCTATCAACCCGAATCTCTGTATAAAAATAAAATTGCATGTGATATTGACGACCGCGCCAATGAACGAAGTTATCACAATGACCCAGATCCTGTCACGCGACGCAAAATCGATAGCGATCATATTGTAAACGGGCCATATAGTGATTGCGATGAGAAGCGAATATATCGCTTTTGCAACATTGGCATATTGTTCGCCATAGACCAGAAGAACCATGAATTTCCCAAAGATCAGAAGCAGAACCGAGAGCAGGACCATGAAGAACAGGTTGTTCCTGCACACCTTCGCCGAAAACCTTGAAGAATCATCCTTCTTCATGGCCAGAAGTGTAGGATAAAGGACAAAGGTCAGAGCGGTAGGTACAAGCCAGAGTCTCTCGCTGATATTCAGCGCGATCTGGTAATAGCTTACATCACTGGCGGTCATGTAATATTTGATTATGAAGATGCCGACCCTGTTGTTGATCTCCCTGAATAGGAAACCCAGATACAGCTTTGGACCGTAGGTGAAAAACGGCTTGATCATGTCTTTTCTGATCATACCGAGCGGCCTGGATTCCTTCGTGAACAGAGCCAGACAGATGGCTGCTGTTATCGCCATCGAGGCTGTAAAAGAGATCACAACTTCTCTTGTACCGCCATTGAAAAGGAAAAGGAATATAGCAACAAGCACCAGATAGACGATGTAGCGTATTATATTCGCTATATTCGACTGTTTCACCAGAAGCATTGCCAGAAGGAACCGTTTGAAGAGATTGTTGAAGAATATGAACGGGACAGCGATCAGGCCTATGATCATTATATCCCGGGGAATATCTACCCAGATATTTGAAATATACGGATATATGAAGTAGAAGATCCCGGCGAAAACGCCACCGAAAACGGCAGAAAAGATCAACAGGAATCCGAGGACATTACCTCGGGGAAATGTCTTCTTTCCCGTAAAATACGTGATCGACGACCCAACACCCAGATGAGTGAACGAAAATATCATCGTCGCGGCCTGAACGACCAGCGCCATGTATCCACGACGTTCCGGCCCCAGGATCCTTGATACGATTATGCCTGCAGCCATCGCAAGGACCACTGCTGAAATATTCGTCACAAAGATTCCACTTGCTCGCTTGATGAATCCGATCGTCCTGCCTCCGTTATTTTATCACTAGGCTGCCTGCTATTTCTCCAGCATAGATGTCGTCATCGCTGAGTAGATCGCTCAGCGAATAATTGGGATACTGCACATGTTCTAAAAGCTTCACCGAGTAAGTATACTCTCCCGGGGCGATGTCGGATGGAACAACAAATGAGAACCTGTCGTCCATTACTGTCATCTCCGGCCAGCGGTCGGGGGAATTCAAACCGTTCATCGGCTGATGGGTAGTCCTGAATCTATATCGATTTCTCCTCATCTTCTCTATGACTTTTCTGTATATCTTTCCGTACCACTTTCTGTAAAAAGAACCTTTCGGAAATTCACGGTCAAACCTGATGTATGCCCTGTAACTGCCGGGAGGAATCTCCCCGGTCGCTATCCACTCCACTGTCATCGACAGCATTTTGCCTCGTGAGGCTGTATGAGAGTGCGGCAGTACATCTCTAATGACAATACCGTCGATCCCAGACTGTTTCATCCCCGAGGAAGGAAGAAGATCCAGCTTTTCCATAGATTCGACTATCTCGATATCCGTGATACCTTGCGGAGAAATATCCGATATGCCATTGTATCTGAACATCGCAAGTCTGTCAGAACTGAAGATCTCAGTAAATATTTCAGGGTATTTCCTCAATCGCTCTATCGCCATGATCGCTGAACTCTCATCCGCTTTCCAATACATCGAATGCATTGACGAGGGGATCCGACCATTGATCACGATGTGATCCGCTCCATACCTGTCAAGCGTCTCTGTAATCAGTTCAAGAGGCTCATCCGGCAGAAATAGACATTTAACATCGAAAATCCTCTGAAGTGCCGTCGAATCGTTCGGGATGGAATGCTGGTCACTCGTGCATACCACATACTGGTTGCAGAAAGCAGGGATACAGTAGCTTGTAATCGGGTCTGACATGATTACGCTACCATCGGGAATTTCCGAATCAATCACCTCATAGAGATCACTTAATGAATAGCATGTCTCACTTCTGTTTATACTTCCTGAACTGTATGCAAAACCCGAAAACAAACGAATAAGCACCGCACCAAAAACGATGACAATAACTGCTCCACCAACCAGAGCACCGAATCTGGTCACATTTGTCTTTCGTCCCTTCGCAGCTCTTACGACAGACATAGTGAGTAGAGCTGAAAGAAACACAGGTGGGATCGAACTCTTCAACCTGATCAGCATGTACGAGACATATTTTGTTAAAAAGGGAACAAGGAGCGGATTGAAAACAACCGCGAATATTCCAATAGTCGACCAAAGGATTGCTCGCACTCTTTTTAATCCAGCCGATTTTTTCCAGAGAAGAAGTACTGAGACAAGAGCCAGGAATGTCAGAGGTACAGTAAATCTGAATGTAGGGAGAGGATTCATTATCATCATACCGCTACCGAGCTGGAATAATCCTTGAACATGCTCGTGGATTACATTATTCGGGGCGTAATCGCGAATAATCCTCATCAATACATATGGAATATTTACTGCAATGATAGTTATTCCAAGAAGCGGGACCCTTTGGATCAACATTTCTTTCCATCTACCGTTCCGCGACTCAATAAGGAAAGCCGACGATATGGTGACCATAAGAAAAGCATGCAGAATTATATGCCCTATATGAGTCGAAACGGCACAAAATGAAGAGGCGGCAGCAGCAATAAGCATCCACCGTTTACCTGTATCGAGATACAAGATAATATACGCCAGAAAAAGTAATCCAAAGATCTTCCCGAAAAGGAACGAATAGGCCGTATAAACGAGGTTGAGCCTGGACAGGCCTCCCATAAAAATAAAAATCGTAATAAATACAGCCAGCAGCCCTGTCGATCCATCGCCAAAGATTCTTACAGCCACATAGAAAACCACGAGGAGCATAAATATAGCCCCTATGACCGAGATCAGAGGCCAGACGGGTATGGGATCAGTCCTTCCCGAGGCCAGATTAATCGAGGCCCAGAGTCCGTGAGACAATCCCTTTCTCAAGTCTTTCGTAAGGATTCCACCAACACTATAGAGATTGACTTCGGGAAAAGTCTCGCCGGATGACGCCACTGTCCGCATGTACGCAAGATGATCGGGAGAATCCGATGTTAGGCTTAGGGGGTCGTCCGAATACAAAACGAGAATAGATGAAAAAACTATCAAGCAAGTCAGGATTATAATGATACTGGACGTGACAGTAATTCTATCATTTTCCGTCTCTGCCCCCCTGTTTCCATGATCTCGACTAAATAGAGAGTTTACTATCAGGAATATTATAGCTAGGACGGGAGAGATAGAAGCTGCCAGAACGATTCCAGCCTTAGCTAGAGCCAGCAGAAAAAGAACCAGAAATATCTGAGTGCTGCCACAGAGAAAGGAATAGATTACCCTCTCCAACCGACCACTTTCTCTGAACACAAGCCTTGAAAGAGAAAAACCTGGAACAAGTACCATGCTGAAATAAAAAAAAGTGAATAGACTTCGATGAAGTGGTATATGGTCAGCCACCAGAAGAAGCACGAAATGAATGATCGTACTTCCAATGATAAACCAGTCTGCAGGACCGATCCATCTCTGCCGTACTCCGGTATTTCCTGACGCATCGCTATTCATCCGGTTTTCAGCTCTGTTCTCCCCGCAAGGGGTATCTGTTCGAGTTCGAGGTAGATCCCGGACATAGTGTAAACTTTTCGCCTGACCTCAGCGATTAATCGGATGATATCGTCAGCAGTCGCATTCTCTGAGTTTACAATAAAGTTAGCATGCCGCTCACTGACGACAGCTCCCCCGATCCTGAGCCCCTTGCATCCGGCTTTCTCTATGAGCCTGCCTGCATAGTCTCCCGGTGGTCGTTTGAACACGCTTCCGGCATTAGCCTCGTCGAGAGGAAATTTTCTCATCCTCTCACGAAGGATACTATCGATATTTCTTCCAAGTTCCAGCGGGTCTCCCTTACTCAGGCTCATCCGGGCGCTGAGAATCAACCAGTCGGTCTGCTTGAACATGCTCCGCCGGTATCCAAGAGACATATCTCTCTTCTCGATCTTATACCTGCGTCCTGCAGGTGTGATCACATCGACGCTGACCAGGACACACGACATGTCGCCTTCGTTGGTTCCTGCATTCATCATGACTGCTCCACCGACAGTGCCGGGGATACCGGCAACTGGCTCAAGACCACTCAACCCTTCCCCCGCTGTGTGTTTAGCCAGATCTATGAGATTAACTCCTGCTTCGACTTCTATGACTCCTTCGCCAAGATTCCTTATCCCGGCAGATGGATTCTTCATCTTGAGTACAATTCCCTCCATACCATCGTCTGGGGCAATCACGTTGGACCCCCAACCGATCATTGTCAGCGGGATCTCTTTCTCATATGCGTACAAATAGACTTGAGCAGCTTCCTCGCTGTTCTCCGGGCATACGAGGATATCGGCCTCTCCACCCACCTTGTAGGTAGTGTGCCTGGAAAGAGGTTCTGAGATGAGGACCTCACCACTGATAATTCCAGACAGGTCTGCTGCGGTTTTTTTTATCAAATGGATCCTTTCAGGGGAATCTAGCTTTTTCTTTTTATATGAGCACCGAGCCTGGAAAATTTCCTTTCGATCCTCTCATATCCCCTGTCGATCTGATAGATATTGTCTACTATAGTTTTTCCGCTCGAAATAAACCCTGTCAGGATCTCAGCGACACCACCTCTCAGGTCAGTGGCCCTTACCTTCGCGCCCTTTAGTGGATTTCCACCTGTCACTACAGCGCAATTACCGTAATGATCGATTTCTCCACCGAATGATTTCAGCTGCGGAACATAAGCAAACCTGTCGGTAAAACGCTGGTCAGTGATCGAGGATTCCCCCGGTACCGCCAGGGCAAGAGCCGCAAAGAGCGGTTGAAGATCAGAATTCACTCCCGGATAAGGAGCTGTGAAGAGATGAAACGGCTTCAATCCCTTTTTCCCCGAAACATAAACACTACCTCCCCATTCGAAGATCTCTATCCCTGCTTCACGGAGATATTGCACATCGATACGAAGATGTTCGAGGTCGTAATCGCAGATCTTTACTTCGCCACCAGTCATACCTGCCGCGATCATGTAGGTCATAGCCTCGTCACTACCCTTCATGATCGACCATTCTGTTCCCTTGAGTTTCTTCACCCCTTCTATCTCGACAAGTCGGTTCGACATCCTTATCTTCGCACCCATACTATTCAGGAAACCTGTAAAGTCCTCGATCTCGGGTCTCGTGTTGGCATTTCTTATAATAGTCTTACCCTTCGCCAGACAGGCACCCAGCATCACATTCTGTGTGCCGGTAGTCGATGGAAGGTAGAATTCGATATCGGCGCCCTTGAACGAAGAGACGCTTCCCTTGATCGCCTCTTCCCCCATGTCAATATCTGCTCCGAGCTGTCTCAGCCCGTCGATATGGAGATCGAATTTCCTGGAGCCTATGTCACACCCGCCGGGGAAAGGAAGAAGGACCTTTCCGAAACGGGAAAGGAAAATCCCGAGCATGAGAAGAGATGACCTGATCTTTGAGGCCAGCTCATACGGAATCACTGCTTCGCATATTGTAGAAGGATCTATTGTCACATCGCTGCCCTTCACTACGACCCGCGCACCCAGCTTGCGTATCACTTTAATCGCTACCTTGATATCCTGCATTCCAGTGGGAACATTGTGAAGCTTCACCGTCCCGCTACTCATCAGTGACCCGAAAAGTATCGGAAGAGCCGCATTCTTGGCTCCACTCAAGGATATCTCTCCACTGAGGGGATTTCCGCCCATTACTTCAAATACTGCCATTAATTTCCTCTTTCACACATATTTTACAATGTTTTAAGCAGACTTAACAAAAGTTAGCAAGATTCGTTCAAATGTGGCAACTATTTTTGAATAAGTTGTTGTTAATTTTTCTTTTGGACTTGCGGCAGAACACTGTTGTACTATTTCCAACGAATCATGGACTGTAAGGACATATCTCCACGCACCCGGGCCTGAAAGGAAAAATGAAAAGTCGCCAGATAAATATGATCCTGCTGTTAAGCATCCTATCACTGTTTATCAGCCTTCCGGGGCCACTGAATGTAATCAGCGGGTTTTTGCAATCTTTCTATATCCCCGGCCTGGTATTACTGGCCCTGTCAGGATTCAAGCCGCGCTTCAAAGGTGAGCCGGTCCTCCTGTCTTTCCTGCTTTCCCCCGTGATCCTCTCGATCTCGGTCCTGCTCGTCTCGTTCTTTGTCGATTCCTTTCCAACAGCCCTTAGATTCTCCCTTTTCGGGTTTTATCTCATACTCGCCATCATCCTCGTCATGAAGAAAACCCCGGTTGACCCAGCAGATGAAAGCCTCCCCACCGGAATATTTATCATCTCAGGCGCCTTTGCCTGCACTATAGCCCTGTCATATATCTTTAATGACATTCTACTTATCAGATCCGATGCCTGGTATCATGCTTCTGTCGTGGCTGAGATATCCAAAAATGGTATCCCGCCGATGGAGACATGGCTCGCTGATTCTCCGATCAGATATATGTGGATCTATCATCTGTTCCTGGCATCATGGAAAAACCTTTCAGGGCTGACAGTATTCCCCGCGATGGGATTCTTCAATGTAATGAGCGCCCTGTCCTTTCCGTTCCTGATCAGCCGTGTCGTATCTGTCTTTTCAAATGAAAAAAAGTACCTCCTCTGGGTCCCGGCATTCTCAATCGCCGGCATGGTCATCGCTTCATGGGTCCTCTGGCCCTTAGGTCTTGCAAGAGCTCTGTCGGGTGAAGTGCGCGGAATGGAAGAGATCACGCGGATCCTCGGTCAGGCCAGGGTCCAGCTGGACGGTGTGGCGGTGACATACTTCCTCACCCCTTACAAGGCACTGATGATCAACTTCCTCGACAAATTTATCACAGTCACCCCCTTCAGTTACTCTCTCGACCTATTTCTGCTTGGGTTCTCTGTAATACTATTCTCACGTGTCGACAGATCGATCACGGCCAGAAACATGGTAACCCTTTTCGTCTCGGCTCTTGGAGCTTTGCTTTTTCATGTCATCATCGGGATCTCCTTTGCGGGTACCGCAGTCGGAACCGGAATTCTACTATGCGTACTCAGCAGGATCAGAAAAGAGAAAGGGAGTTTCGCTCAATCAGCCGCAATTCCGGTAACAGCCCTTCTCGCTATTCTCGCCAGCTATCCATATATTTCTTCTCTCGGTGCTACATCGACTAATGGAGGGAATTTTTTCGCTGAACACTTTCATCTCGGGATTACAAACGCCATAACGATCTTCTTCCCTCTAATCATTCTTTTTCCCTTTCTATTTGGTGCTATCAGAAAAATTGCTGTTCTTTCCGACAGAAAGTATTCAGTTCTGGCTGCAGTTCTAATCTGTCTTCTTGGGCTCAACCTTTTCTTCAACCTTCCCACTCATAACGAATCCAAGCTGCTCTTTCCATTCTTCCTCGTCCTCGGCATCCCCGTCTTCATCGAGATCATAAAAAGCTGGTCTGAAGCTGCCCGCTCGAAAAAAACGTTGCTGAGTCTGTGGCTTGCTCTTTTATTCCTCGTTCCGTTATTGTTGACTTTCAGGGGATACCTTATTACTGAGCCAAGGGGAACTCACGAGACCCGCAGACAAAATCTCGACGAGAATGATCGACTCGCATACGAATGGATCTTGGAGAACACTTCTCCGAATGCTGTGATAGCTGAAGACAACACCTATCACATCGCCCCAGTGCTTTCTGCAAGGCACTCTCTATATTCGGACATGGGTGTGATAAAGGTCCTCGGATACACGGGCAACCGCTATGAATACTATAAACGACTTCAAAATAGCCTCTTCTCTCCTGAAACACCGATCGGTGAGGCAGCTGATCTGGCCGCAATATCAGAGCTCGACCTCTATGTGGTCGTTTGGACAAGTGACCTTGAGAATAAATCATTTCTGTCGGGCAGATTTGAAAATGCTCCCGGGAATTTCACAGAGGTTTACAATAATCCGAAAGTGAAGATCTTCAAGCTGATCAAAAAGGAAGGCAAAGAATGATAAAAGAAAAAATAACCCAGGTTCCTGCTATCATGGATGAAGAGTCTATCGATCTCTGGCTTACGTTTGTACGTGAGACAGAGACAAACGGCGATCCCGCTCTTGACCTCATCCTTGGAGCCAATTGCACCTGGCAGTCTGCATTCATGATCGCCGCGACCGGAGATGCAATAGCCATCGTGGGAAGCCTTGACGAAACCAGGATCAGGGAAACAGGTGCTTATGAAGTAATCGGATATAAAGAGGGAATAGGATCCGTTCTGATAGAACAGCTTGACAGGTTTTCTCCCGGATCGATAGCCATCAACTACTCTTCCAGCGACAAGATGTCCGATGGTCTCTCGCACGGGATGTACCTCACCCTGACTGATTACTTAAAGGGCACGAGCTACGAGAACGCCCTGGTGAGCTCCGAAGGGATCATCTCAAAACTGAGGGGTAGAAAGAGCCCCGAAGAGATCCGCAGGATCAAGATAAACATCGACCTTACAGAAAAGATATTCGACCGGGTCACGACATTCATAAAACCTGGAATGACCGAGAAAGAAGTCGCCACTTTCATCCTAGGCGAGGTACGAAAAGAGGGCGTGGAGACATCCTGGGAACAGGAACATTGCCCCGCTGTCTTCACAGGCCCCGATTCGGCTGGAGCACACGCGGGACCGACGGACAGGAAGATAGAAAAAGGACACGTCCTGAACATCGATTTCGGCACACGCAGCGAAAAGTACTGCAGCGATCTGCAAAGAACATGGTATTTCCTCCGCGAAGGCGAGACCGAGGCCCCCGAAGAAGTCATCAGGCCATTCGATACGATAAGAGACTCCATATCGTTGGCAGCAAAAAAGATCAGGCCTGGGATGGAGGGACGCGAAGTCGACTCGATCGTCAGAAGCTATATCACTGATAAAGGTTACGATGAGTTCCCCCACGCTACCGGACACCAGGTCGGCCAGGCCACTCATGACGGAGCTGGACTGCTCTGCCCCGAATGGGAAAGATACGGAAAACTCCCCTATCTGAAGATAGAAGAGACCCAGGTGTATACTATTGAACCACGGATAAATATTGCCGGATTCGGAATAGCCACGATGGAAGAAATAATAGTCGTAAGACCCGACGGAGGAGAATTCCTCTCCAATCAGCAAAAAGAGATAATACTGATATAGAACGCAGCGCTCCGATTAGCACCGGGCTCGGAGTATTTACGGCACATTTAATGCTTCTTTGGTACAGGTTATGGATAAACTTGAAGAAAAAAAATCCGACAGAGATCGCACGACTGGCGGTCTTTTATCGAAGATACCCTTTGGTAAATTCCGACTCACAGCGCTGGTCCTTGGCGTTGGAGCACTGATCGGTAACCAGATCTATGCGCCCAACAAGAGGATCATCCAGAGTATCGTCGGGGTCGTTCTCATGTCCGTCCTGTGGAATTTTTCGACCCTAAACGCCCTATGGTTTATCGCGGTCATGTACCCCTTCCCTTTTGCGATTGCCTATGGCAACTCCAACTTCGTCTTCGCCATATTAATCTTTATTATCTACCTTATCCGGGTATCGACCGGGGAGGAGAAGATCTACTTTGACAAGAAAGTGGCCCTTCCTGTTATATTCCTGATCGGATCTTACATTCTTTCTTTCTATAATGTGGACCCAGGCACTATTCTCTTCAAACGTGGGCTCATAGAGACCGGCACTATGTTCGCGGCAATGCTGTTCATGTTCATGGTCATCAACCTGGTCGACGACGAAGAAAAACTCGACCGGATGGTCAAGATCATGGCGATCACCGCCACTCTCGTCATCCTGTTCACAATCATCGAGATCCTGTTCCCGGGAAAGACGATCGTCCCAAACTGGCTCTACACGAAACATAAGACACGCCTAATTATGAAGGGGATCAGGATGGGTGGCCCGTTCCACGATTTCGAGCTGGTAGCCGAGTTTTTCGCTATGAATGTACTGATCTTCTTCTTCCTCTTTACAAGGGCGAAGAGAATGCTCATGAAATCGCTGTACATGGGACTCATGATAACGGACCTTATGATGATGTTCACGACGATCACGAGGGGAGCGTTCATCTCACTCTTCATCGGCATCGTTTACCTGACATTCCTGTCGAGGAAAGATCTGAGTTTCGTAAGGCTTGTTATGCTTACCGGGGCTTTCGCCATAATGATATTAGTCATGGAGACTGTTGTCGCCCGGTATACGGCGTCCGGCTCCCTGTTCGAGAGGCTTTTCGAGACTACGTTCCAGAAGGGTGTGATTCCCACAAACAGGGTCGGCGCATGGGGAGGCGCGATCAAGAGGGGAATGATGCATCCGATCCTTGGAGGTGGCCCGGGCTGGGATTTCTCCGGTGGCCTCAACGTAGGCCTCTGGCCACATAATGTCTATCTGTTCTATTTCAATATCACCGGGGTGGTCGGGCTGACCTCTTTCCTCTTCCTTATGTACAGGCTTGGCGTGGCGACGCTACCGGGAATAAGATCGTCTATAATACATTCGTCGTACGCCGAATCGTTTATGAAGGTCCTGCACGTATGTTTCGTGATGTTTGCTATCGATCAGATAAAGATTGAATACCTTCGGAATAACAAATACATATTCTTCGTCTGGCTTTTTTTCGGGATGATCATAGCTACATCCAATGTCATCCGAAAACAGAAAGAGGAGCAGCTGAACGCCACCCCTCCCGATTCATGATCCGGCATCTATCTCCGTCGGCCTTCCTGAATCAGGATCACCTTTCCTTAGAAACAGAAATACCCAGTACACATATATC
>JAHOYU010000053.1 GCA_019038625.1 Candidatus Latescibacterota bacterium
CCCCCCCCTCATCCATTGAGGGTATTAACAGCGGACATTATTCATGATTATTGCTTATTCCTCTGAACTCGAAACCTTCCCTCAAGTATAGTACCACCCATGAATCAAATCACAGCAACGATAAATGGAAATAAAGTCACGCCCAATTTGAGCGATATCCAACGCGTTATGGATGAGAATCCAAATTGGGGTCGCACCCGGTTGTCACAAGAACTCTGTAAGTTGTGGAACTGGCAAGGGCTGAACGGGCAATTGAAAGATATGGCATGCCGAACGATGTTGCTGAAATTAGAGCGAAACGATTGTCTCACGTTGCCTGCTCGTCAACGAAAATCAACCAATGGTTATCGAAATTTAACTCTTCCTACCGTCTCGTATTCAACCGAAGCAATCAAGACATCTCTTCAATCCCTTCGCCCACTTCAAATCACAGCGATCCAACGAACCTCGAATGACCTGGATTTATTTCGCTGCCTTTTAAGTACCCATCATTATTTGGGACTGAGAAATACAGTGGGGGAAAACATGAAATATATCATCCGAGATCAAAAAGGCCGCCCGCTTTCCTGCATGTTATTTGGAAGCGCCGCGTGGAAAACGAAATCACGGGATCAGTATATCGGATGGGACGCTTCCACTCGCGAAAAAAACCTGATGTATTTAACAAATAACACTCGTTTCCTTATCCTTCCTTGGATCCAAGTCCCCCACTTGGCGAGTCACATTTTGTCTCAAATAGCCCATCGTTTGAGTTCGGACTGGATGGAAAAATACAGCCATCCTATTTATTTACTAGAGACCTTCGTCGAACGAGATCGCTTTCGTGGAATTTGTTACCAAGCAGCCAATTGGATTTGTACAGGCCAAACCAAAGGCCGTACCCGCAACGACCGATACGCCTCGATTCAAGCACCGATCAAAGATGTCTATGTTTATCCTCTGTCCAAACGCTTTCGCCGGGAGTTATGTCATGGAGTATGAGCACTGGAAAGCGATTTACAACGCGGGACAAGAAAGTGTGATTCAGAAATTTGAGGAACTCACAGTAGAAAACAAAGCGTTGCGAGAACACCTTAAACAATTAGAGGAACAACGGGCCAAGAACAGCCGCAATAGCAGCAAGCCCCCGTCTTCCGATGGTCTAAAAAAGCCTAACCAAACAAGTTCAGATAAACGCCAACGAGAGAGAAAAAGAGGGAAAGGCAGCAAACGTGATCCCGGTGCTCAAAAAGGGCATAAAGGAAGCACGCTCAATCCTGTCAAGAATCCGAAACACAGGGAGATCCATCAAGTTCAAACATGCCAGGAATGTGGACACTCCCTTCAAGATCAAGAAGCAATCGATTACGAATCCCGGCAAGTCTTCGATATCCCTCCCATTGAAATAGAAGTGACCGAGCACCGGGCGGAGATCAAGGAATGTCCGCATTGTGACGCGATCAACAAAGCAGAGTTTCCCGAAGATGTAAACGCCCCAACCCAATATGGCCCTCGTGTCAAATCGATTGCGGCTTACATGAAAGCCTATCAATTACTTCCTTACAAACGCAGCGCGGAATTCTTTCGTGATATATTTTCCTTACATTTAAGCGAAGGTACACTAGTCAATATCATTCAGGATTGTTCTAATCGTCTTCAATCGGTGAACGAACAGATTCGCCAAACTCTCAAGAAAAAATCGGTCGGTGGTTTTGATGAATCGGGATGCCGGGTCGAGGGCAAGCGCATCTGGATTCATGTCGCTTGCACGTCTGAGTTGACCTATTTTGAACTTCATGATAAGCGAGGACGTGAAGCCATGGACGATATTGGGATCCTTCCAGTTTTTGAAGGACGAGCGATACATGATTTTTTTCAATCCTATTATCAATACGACTGTGATCATGGATTATGCAATGCCCATCTGCTTCGCGAACTGATTTTTCTTTATGAAGTTCACGATCAGAAGTGGGCGGATCAAATGATTGACTGTTTATTGGATATGAAAGATGCTGTTGAGAAGGCAAAAGAACAGAATGTGTCGAATTGCGAAATCCAAGGAGAAAAACTTAAAACGCGCTATGATGAAATTGTTCAGCAAGGATTCGACATCAATCCTTTGCCAGTTGAAACGAAACCACGAAAAAGAGGGAGGCCAAAACGTACGACGGCACAAAACTTACTTATTCGGCTGCGGGATCACAAAAGCGAAATTCTTGCATTTGTTGATGATTTTGATGTTCCTTTTGACAATAATCAATCCGAACGAGACCTTCGTATGATCAAGACGCAACAGAAAATCTCGGGAACGTTTCGCAGTTCAGCGGGAGGAAACAGTTTCTGCACTATTCGTGGTTATATTTCTTCCATCAGAAAACAATCAATAAATGTAATGCATTCCATCCAAAGTATTTTCACCGGCAATCCTATTTCTCCATGTTCGATAGAGCCTTGATTCTTACTGCATTCCTTCAGCTATAAGCAACTTGCATTTTAATTATAATTATACACATGGTGGCTGATATTCATCTTGTTAAGTACCTGAATAGTTACATCAATTACTTCCTTACAAACGCAGCGCGGAATTCTTTCGTGATATATTTTCCTT
>JAHOYU010000054.1 GCA_019038625.1 Candidatus Latescibacterota bacterium
ACACTATACCCAACAACAGGCTTTGAAATCGATGTTTCACTTGAGATGCCATTCTGCAATCACAGTTTTACCTTAATGTGGATATGGTCGAGTAGCCCAGGAGAATTTCACCCCCAGGCTCTCACAGATCGGTACGTGACAGTCTCCCGTCATACCGCTCCTGCCAGCCTTCCTCTTGAGTCCTCACGGTCTCAAGCCTACACAAACGAAACCCGGTTCCTCCCAGTTTCCTGGTTGCCCATCGCCGGTTGCGAGCTGACTCATCCCCTTCGCTCCAACCCCATTACAGGGCCTTCAATACTAATACAGGATGATCCGCCCCTGTTTTCCGCCTTGGTACTCTCACGCTTGTGGGGCCTCCACTTGCGTTTCTCCCTTAACATCGGAACGACAGGTTCCCACGTTCCACACAAAAGCCTAGATCAAGTTCATGCCATCTCTATGCCGGACGCCGCCCAGACAATAAACGGGCTCCCTCTGGACTTATCCTGCAGACCTCCAAGCATCCGCAGTTTTGACGCCGTCTCTGATATTTCGACACCTCATCTATGGTTCGCTTTTACTCATCTCCTTGATCCATACCTGACATGGTCATTGCCATGCCTTTCCCTTAACGCTCACCACAACGGCTCTTTACCGATTCAGCTTAAGGTGGTTTGAAGCCTGCTCCTGTAAGCCGAATCCGAGGGGCCTTCCCTCATCTTTTGTGCATTTACACACACTTTAAATTAAAAGCCTCATTCCCATTTTGCTGTATTGACCGTGATGATCGATTATTGTATGTGAAAACAAATTGATGCTTCCTGTGATTGATGGTGAGGAAATGAAAAATCAAGAAAGTTGCTATCAGAGATGAGCCAAGACAGACTTTTTAAAGCCCTCGCAGGATCTGGTTTCCTCCGGAAGGCAATCGCCCTGATCCTGTTGACTTCGACGATCCTGGCTAATACTGCTATCGCCGAGGTTGACTTTGACTACCTCCACGGTTCCGATCTGGGAATGGGTATCGGTGCCCGGGCGGTGAGTATGGG
>JAHOYU010000055.1 GCA_019038625.1 Candidatus Latescibacterota bacterium
AGGGGGGTAGTAGGTTAGCTCCTCCTTGTCCCAAATTGGCGAAAGCGAGGCCAGTTGTAACCATGGGTGATATCAGCCTCAGTAACAGGCCCAGTAGCGACAGCTTGTTCCAAGAGTCGACGAAAAAGGAGTCCACGGCTACGTGAAGTGCGTCGGTTGAACCGGAAGGTGAACTCCTCCAAGTATGACTGCAGATGGGCGGGAACAATTGATCCCTGGTGAGTACCGAGAATCCACCGCTTAAGTAGGCTGGCGACTCGGTGTACACCTGGCATGGAAACATGAGCGGGGTTGCCCGATGACGACAACACGGTTTTCTTATGCGTATATTCATGGTCAGGCAAGTCGTTGTAGCCACCCCAACCATCGGTGAGTATCACCGCTCCGGGAACCACCACATCGCAAACAAACGGCACCAGGTTGATACCTGACGCATCGGGGATATGGCGCATCCGCACTCGCCCGAAACCTTTGGGCTCTTTGACCTCCACAGCGATCGCAACAATGCATTTGCTGGCTCCACGACCGCGTTTTCCACCCTTTTCGACACCACCAACCAGAGTCTCGTCAACCTCCACATTACCCGACAACTGTTCACGTTCGGCATGCACCATCGACACTCGGTAGCGTTGCAGCATTGCCCAAGCTACTCGATAGCTGGTGCCCAGCGTGTGCTCAAGGGTCTTGGCCGACAAGCCATTCTTAGCAGTGGTTACGTGCCAGCCAGCTTCGAACCAAGTTGTTAATGGTGTTCGCGTTTTGTCCAAGATAGTACCTGCGATAACTGACGACTGATGACGACAACTCGGACACACAAGTCGGCCCCTCGTCTGACGCCACGGTGTCGTAGTCGTCTGGCATACAGGGCAGACAAATCCATTTGGCCAACGAAGTTGTTCCAAGTAGGTGGCACACGAGTTGTCATCGGGAAACATCTCCACAAACTCACGATATGTGCGAGGGTAATCACGTCCTGCCACCAGCGACGGTTCTATTGCTACTTTATCAATTGAGGGCCTCATCCCAAAATTATAAGGCAAGAGGAGCTAACCGTCTACCCCCCT
>JAHOYU010000056.1 GCA_019038625.1 Candidatus Latescibacterota bacterium
CAATAATATAGACCCCCCGTCCTCCCGTTGCGCAAGCGCCCGCGCAACGAGCCGGACAGCCCCCCTAAAGAGGGGGGCTGTCACTACGTGATGGTGCGGCCAAAAGTCAGAACGAATAAAACAAGTATAACCAGTTGATAATAATAGAATAACGCTTGACTTAATATAAATATTATCACATATTATGGTAGTGATAAAACCATAAATGTGAGGAAGTCTCAAACATGATAAACATCAAAGATCACCATACCGGATGGCTAATAGATCCATGGGATCATTTAGGCCCCAAGCGACGCAAGCTGCTGGATAGCAGTTGGGCCGGAGTGTTCCGCAAGTACCTTTTCGAAAAGCTGCCGATAGAAAGGATAGCGAGACACTTCGATGAGTCACAGGGACGTCCGACAAAAGAGCTGTATACGGCGTTGGGGATGCAGATACTCCAACAGCTTCATGACTTGAGTGACCCTGATGTGACGATGTCGCTTGCGTTCAGCGAGCAATGGCATTACGCGCTTGACATTACTGACAACTCTGACGCGAGTATGTACGTGTCGGAACGAAGTGTCCGTCGCTACCGGAAGATACTGATCAAAGAAGGTCTCGACAAGGTGCTGTTTGAAACACTGACCGATAACCTGATCGAGGCATTCGGTGTTGACACTTCGAAGCAACGCCTGGATTCGACGTTTATTCAATCAAACATGCGTATCATGGGCCTGGTCGGGATATTCTCCTCCACTATTCGCAAGTTTTTGAAAAAGCTTCGGCGCTCTCATGCAAAGCTGTATGCCCGTTTGCCCGAATCGAGATTCAAAGGCCGTTATCTGACGAAGGATTCCGAGAACCTGTTTTCACAGGTGAAGCCTTCGGAAGCTTCGGTGACTCTTCACGAACTGGGGAATGACCTCCTGTATCTTGTTGAGTTTTTCCGTTCTTATACTACTGTATGCAAGCTTTCGGAATACCGCCTGCTCGAACGTGTTCTCGATGAATGCTGCATCGTTACGGGTTCGGGGGCTGATATCATGGTCGAACTGAAACCGCCCAACGAGATACCCTCTGATAGCCTGCAAAATCCATCCGATCCCGATGCAGGGTATGACAATCACAAAGGCAGCGGGTATCAGGCCCAGATCATGGAGACCTTTCAGGTTGAAAAACCGGATGACAAAAAGACTCCCGACCTGATAACCCATGTCGAAGTCGAACCGGCCAACGTCCATGACTCACATGCGCTTCTTCCTGCCATCGATGCAACAACTGAACGTGGTTGCCAACCGGAAGAACTTGTCTGCGACAGCCTCTACGGCAGCGATGACAACGTTCAAAAGGCAGCCGTAAAAGAGGTTGACGTCATCTCTCCGGTTCAGGGAAAACATCTCAACGGTGACTTTACACTTGCCGACTTTGAGATTGATCCGGCAACACATTTTGTGCTCTCTTGCCCCGAATCACATAAACCGGAACATGTCTATCGAACCCGTAAAAACAAACTACGGGCCAAATTCGCGAAATCTATCTGCTCTTCCTGTCCACAGCGCGATAACTGCCCCGTGCGGCCAAGAGCAAAAGCGTTCTACCTGCGCTACGATGATAAAATGCTTCGGCTGGCACAACGACGCGTCTATGTGCAAACCACAGAATTCAAAGATCGGTATCGATGGCGCGCCGGTGTCGAAGCTACCATGTCACACCTCAAAGCCGATGTCGGTGTGGCGCAACTCAGAGTCCGAGGTCTCGCATCCGTGCGCTTCGTTGTCATGCTTAAAGCACTCGGTTTAAACATACTCAGGTGCGCGAAAGCACTCGATTTATACTTATTACACGTTTTATCGCGTCTTCGAGGCTCAACATTGATCTCATGTCGCTGTTTTAACTCTCGCTACGACATCTTGCTACAAAAGATCAGATATTCTTATGCTTTAGCTTCTTAACCTTTTGGCCGGAGCATCACGCAGTGACATCTCCCCTTTTAGGGGAGACGAAAAGAAATTGGCGCGGATGCGAAATAGTCCCCCCTAAAAGGGGGGAAACGGCGAAGCCGAGGGGGGTCAATGG
>JAHOYU010000057.1 GCA_019038625.1 Candidatus Latescibacterota bacterium
CCGCTACAGCGTGTACAATAACCCGGCAGATTTGACGAGTTATACGCACGGCACGAAGCTGAAGCTGCATACGGACGGCAATATCTGTCTTGATGCTGATGACGACCTTGACGTAGTAACCGCTATGGTTGTGCAGAACGATGGTCAGTCCATCGTCGTGCTTCTTGCGTAAATAAAAAGGAGAATGTTATGGACTTTGGACTACGTACAGCTAGCCGCACGGTAGACGAGATTGCGGAAGGAAAAGACGCTCTTAGAGAGGCTTTTCTAAAGTTTAAGTCTGTAGGTCAGATAATGGCTGACACCCAGTTCCAGCTGGAAGCAGCTGAGTTGGTTCGCCAACTGTCTGAAGAGCAGTTTAACCTTACAGATCCGACTCCGTTGTTTGCTGAGCGTCGTTCCGCCCAATTGGGTGACACGATCGAGCTAGAAGAGACTGTAAACACTATGAAAGCGGTGCGTAGGCACCCTGCTTCGCATCCGTTGGCCTTCACGCCAACCAAGCGCAAGTATCCTATTAACACCATGCAGTATGACCTGCCTTTCGCGATGGATCTGGAAAAGATTCTTCGTCGTCAGCTGGATCCGGCAGTCTATGTCGATCACGCTGCTGAAGCGCTTAGCAGGCTCTACGTCGAGACGACTCTGTCGGCCATCGACGCATCTGCAACTGGTAATGACCACTACGGCCGCGCCCAGCGTGGTTCGGTAGCAACAGCTGTTGACCAGAACACCTTGGACGCCGTTCTACGGTCCCTCGGTGATGTTAACAGTGATGTGTTCATCGCCGGTCGTTACTACACCCTATTCCCTCTTCTTGGGTTCACAGGCTTTGCCGATGCGGCTCTTGAAGAGATTCGTCGTACTGGGATGATTGGTACGTACAAGGGAGCTCGTGTGATCGTGCTTAGGGACGATTTCAACTGGTTCTATAATGCTGCCAGCATCGCCGATGATAAGATCTATCTCGGTGGTACGAAGAAGGGTACACTGCTTTATGAGCGTGACGTGAGTGCGCTCCAGTATCAGAGCATCGACACTGAAAAAGCATGGTTGAAGAGCGGATTCCGCGTTGACTTTAGCGTGAATGTGCTTCAGCCTTGGAAATACAGGGTCATCGAGATTACCTAAACTGTTGAGGTACAATGACTTACAACGCTGTTGATATAGCATGGGCAGCGGGATTTTTTGAGGGTGAGGGCTGCTTCTCGTCTACGGGCGGGAAGCGGCCAGCCCCAGACGCTTCGGTTTGCGGTACGGATAAGGAAACTATTGACAAGTTTCATCAGATTATGGGTTTTGGAACTTTGACAGTTGCAGATAAATCGAAGTACGGCTGGAAAACAATGTACACCTGGCATGCTCATGGGTTTGAGAAGTTTCAAGCAACAGTAGCGATACTTTGGCCACATTTGAGTCCTAGAAGGAAAAAGCGTATTCAAGAATTAATGGCGGATGTAAAGCAATACTGGCTTGGTGGGGATGGACGCAGAGGCAGATACAAGAGAACGCCGAAGCAGTTGCGGAGTGATCGTAAGACATGTCCTCAATGCGGGCTCACAAAGAACAAGAAAAACTTTGGTAAAAACAAAGCCGAAAAAGACGGTTACAAGTGTTATTGTAAAGATTGTCGTAAAGTCGGCGGAAAGTAGTACACACGAATTATTTCGGGGAGGTAGTATGACTAACAAGACTAAAGCGCAGCTTACAACAGAACTTGACGAGCTACGTGAGCAATTGAACAAGCAGACGCAGGCGGCAGCAGCAGGTTTTATGTCTGCGCAAGTCGGAACAAAGATGGTTCCGATCAAGAACTATGGCGGCACAGTTGTATCAGTAGTGTTTGATGTCTTAGGCACTGAACGTGCGGTACTGCTAGAGCCCGACGGTTTGAAGAGTGTAGGATCTATACCACTAGACCGTTGGATGGACCTAGAACGCGGCAGCAAGTTGGTTGAGTTGGGATACATTGCACGTACAGATGTTCCGACCGACAACCCAAATGTAATTGAAGATATTGATCGGTTCATCGCCGAGCTACCAGAGGACCAAGTGGTCGAGAGAGTGACACAGATCGCTAATGCGAATGTACTATACAAGCTCAACGACCCACTAGGGATACGCGATGATCTATCAGGCAAAGAGATGCTCTTGCTTTCAACAGTACGAGACAGAATTTTCGAACTGACTGAGGTGCGGGTAGTTTCTAGAGACCCGATGGGAGACTAAATTGACTCTTGCTGTGATTTTTAAGATTATTAAGCAGAAGATTGGTCAGTCTTTAGCTGAGATAGACGGAGAACAGCAGGAAATGCTCAACTCCTTCTTGATTCATTACATAGAGACAGCCAATTCCTTGTTGGCAGCGTACGGCATAACAACTGGTGTTACCGTAGATACGGATGCTGTATCGTTGAGTGCTGACCCAGCGGACGCAATAGGACTTCTGCTAGCCTATCAATGTGCATCTAGTTTGATTGCAGACGATCTGGTGAATCGTTTGAAGAACGGTGAATTAGGTATTTCCTTCAAGACCGGCGCAAGCGAAATAACTACCAATCAAGCTGCAATCACACTTAAAGCATCGGCTCATAGGATCAACAGAGATTACGAGACGTTGTTAGTTGCATATCTGTCAGGCGATCCGAACTCCGTGATCGAACGGTTTCAATAATGATACAAACTTCTGGTGCGCTTGGCCTACATAGGAAGCATACGAAAGACCTGATTAGGCATTCGGGCCAAGAAGTTCTGATTAGATTGCCGGTCGATCGCGTGAGTGAGGGAGTGAATCCCTTGTTCGGCGATTTTGACAGAGAAACAGATTCAACTGGAGAGACACGAGGCCCGTTTAGATGTCTATGGTACGACGCTCTCAGCGCTAGAAGCATGAGTTCTACCGGCACGGGATTCGAACAAACAGTCCAGGGGTTGTCCGGCGAGTACCGTGATGCAACAGCGTTTGCTGAGTTTTGGCTAGACGATGTCTTAGTCGATCTCACCGACGCTAGTGGTGAAACATGGCTCGATCTCGCTAAAGAGATGGTTAATGGTAATAAACGTTTTCAACTTCTAGGCAACGTACGTTTAGGATTAGCCACAACGACTCCTTATATCTTGATGGTGGTTTTGAAGGGGGGCGTGGGTTATGCTGAGTAGAGAGACCAATGAGGAAACGCTGACTGAGGAGTTGGCACAGAAGAAAGTTCAGTCTCTGATTAAAGGGTGGATGGAGAACTTAGAGAGTCTCCCCGGCTGGAGGAATATGCCTCCGATGATTATCCACAAAGTACGTCGCGCAGTTGTCAGAGTGTCGTGGGGAGCCTACAGGATAGGTCTACTTACTAGATACAACGGAGAAGGAAACTAGTCGACATGACGACACAGATCACGGACTTGAACATTACGACGTCAGCAGCACAGTTCCTGGCGGAGAAGTTTACAGACGCGGGCTGGCTGGTATACTGGCAGGCAACAGGAGTTTCGTCGGGCACGGCCACTGTGGGAGAAGTAACACTTGTTCCAGAGTTTCCGGCAGAACCCAATTTTCTGGTGGCGCCAAAGAGTCCGATTCAGGCACGTACAGCACAAGATGTGATCATTCCAGCGTTTGCTGTAACGCTTGTGAAAGAACCGAAAGAAGAGGTCCGCGCAGGGTTAGGCGAAGATTTGTTTAAGCAACGCGCGATGCTCTTGGTGGATGGGTTTGCATCAGACAAAGCTGAGCACTTTAGCTTTGCTACGTTGTTCAGAACTTGGTTTAGAGAGGGGTTTTCTCTTCCTATACTGGATTTTGAGAATTACCCAACGAACCCACCACTCGTAGATTCAGGTAATGCCGATGTCTGGTTTGAGAATCGGGAGTTACATACGGCAGAGCTGGTCGATGTTCCACATCATGCTCGATACTATCTGAACATGGAAATTGATCTAGTATTTTTTGACTAATTGAGGCAGGAGGAAGAATAATATGGCCTTCCAAATTCAGGCTAAAGACTCAGTACTAGCATTTGGGCCTTTCGCCACTATTAACGCAGTTCAGAACCTGAATCTGGATCCGACGTTCAACGAGGAAAACTTCTCTGAATTAGGGAATGTTAACTATACTGCAACGTCACGGATGCCCGAGACTTCGGGTTCTTTCGAAGTTACCAGCACAGGGTCGATCGCTTCGATCTTGGCAAGGATGCTCTACAGTTACACGACTCAGGAATACGCGTATACGGCAGGAACTAATAACAACTACACGATTACTGAAGCGGATTTCGAAAATTGTATCTTTGACGTAATCAACCTCAAGGCACCTGGTACTACCTTTGACGAGGCAGTCCTGGTTCCTAATGCACAGCTGACCGGAATGACGCTTCGTCTAGATGCGACTGGGGTCGGCAGCGAGACGTTCTCGTTTGAGGCCGACTTGCAAGAATCCCTAGCAACACCGTATCACGACTTAGTAACGGTTCCGCTGGATGCATCCTCCACTGATGGAACGACAGCAACTATCCCAACAGCGTTTAATACGATCGACTCAGGTACACATGCGATCGTGTACGTGTTCGTCGATAACCAAAAGTATGATGACACAGTAGCTGACTGGACCTCTGATGACACGGTTACATTAGTAGGCTCAGCAATGTCTGATGCTGCTCCGTTTGAGCGTGTCTCAGCCGTACTGGCTAAGCGTACTCCAGGCACTATGCCGACAATTACATATCCCACGGATGCTCGTTTTGTTAAGGGTGATCGCGCCGATATCTGGTTGATCAACAGCGGTACTGTGGGTGTAGATGGTTTGACTGACTCCAACAGACTGTTACGTTGCCAATCGGTGGATATTTCTATTGACTTGTCACGGGACAAGCTGTCTGAGATCCGTCGTAATAACGACCTCAGCACGACTTACTTCCGAGGACTCAACTACCCACTAGACATCACAGTGAATGTCAGTATTTTGGAAACAGGCCTGGCTCAGTACGCAGCTCTGCAGAATAAGACACTAGATTCAGCGGCATCAATGGTTGGAGATGTGACTATCGACACCAACAACGTGATGAATCTGGTAGACTTTGATCCGGCATTGGACTTGTACGTCAAGTACTACAAGACCGGCAACGATAACCCGCTTTGCACAGTAACTATGACAACTCTCGGCATCACAGCATTCAGTGAGCGTCAGGTTGTTCAGGGCCGTGGAGAACGGACTTTGAGCTTTATCGGGTCTAACATTACTATTGATGGGGATGATCTCTAATCCTCACTGAGCCGAAATGAGATAAGGTCGCCTTTTGGCGGCCTTTTCTTTTTCCTATAATGTACCTACAGAAGGACTTACTATAAGGGACAATGTCCCACAACGGAACCAACCTAATACAGGGGAACACTATTATGGACGAGCAAGAGATCCAAGAAGTTACCGAAGATAGCCAAATCCTAGAAGAAACCGTGCTAAATGAGCGTTTAGTGACTCATCCCCAATGGGGAGAGGTTCGTCTTAGCATGCCCACCCTCAAGACTCAGCGAAAAATAGACGCTATCTCTCGATCTCGCAAGAAGATGCTGTTGAACTCGTTTGACGAGATTCCAGGCTCTGACGGTGAGACTGTTCGCATGCCTGCACACCCGTCTCACGAGACGCTCAGAAAGCAATATCTTGAGGCAGGCTGGTGGACAGAGGAGCGTGAGCAGGAGATGGATGAGGCATCAGACTTTCACGTCGACAAGCTAGCATATTTGGAATCACTAGGCTTCGAGTCGGAAGAAGAATGCGATACAGTTGCTGACAAGGCACGTGTGCAACTGTTCAAGATCTTCGAAGCCGAAGAGGAAGGGGTCTCAGACGAGCTAGAAGCTGCCCTGGCGATCGTAACTGATGTAGGAGTGCGATATGACGTGGAGGCCGAAACCGAGGTTAGAGCGGCCGCACCTTCTACTGAAGTAGACGACATCCTACAGGAGTTGAGCATGCAGCGCGAAATGTATCATGCCTATGTTGAACTGATTGAGGCCTATAACGCCTTACTGGCAATACAGTCTGAACATACCTCACTATTTATGGACTCCTGGCAAGAGCAGCTCAAGTACTACATTCGTCTAGCGCAGGTTCATTATTGCATAGAGCGTGTAGAGACAGGCGAGAGTCTGTGGCCCTCTGTCGAGGCAATGGAATTAGAGGAAGACTCTGAGCTTATCGGCTGGGCATTCAACGAGTTGAGTGCGTACTGGCAGGGCTTGACCGACGAGTCTCGAGAACGGATGAAGAAGTATGATTTTATCTACGGACGGAGCGGAAGACCCGAATCTTCAGACGACTCGCCCGATCTCCAAGAGTCCAAAACAGATGGCGAGCCTGCGGCAAGCGAGTTGATCTCTTCTACAGAGGATTCGGATACGACGGAGACTTCACCGAAAACCACATAGAATTTGCTAACTGGATCAGCTTGTATGCATGGGCGCTTTCTGATGTGATGCCTGAGGATCGTGCAACTCCAGAACAGATCAACAGCGATAAGCAATTCGATGACTGGATGGAGAGCTACGAACGGAAAATGCAACAAATGGTTTCGCAGAACAAGAAGGTACGACATCAACAAGACTTGAGCAGGGGCGCCAATGGCTAAGAAGAAGACCGGCATCTGGATAAATAGGCGCTCCTCGTTCAAAAATCGCTATGAAGCTCGTGAATATTTCTTCGGTAAGTTTGCTAAGCAGTTAGGGATGAAGAAAGAGACTCTCGAAAATATAGGCTCGCTCAAACCTGTAGAGATAAGCTATGACGTGATCTTCGTAAACAGAGAAGAGGGTGGGTTAGAAGGCGCGAAGGCTTACATCAAAGCCTGGCAGATCGCCAGAAGTATTCTTGACGGTTCCCATCCTAATATCCTTCGGGATATATTAAGACTGGCCTTCTATGCTGGTGCTGTAATGGAGCCCAATGAGGGAATCCATACCAAATGGATGGAAGGAAATTTCAAACAAGACACTGTCAAGCAAGCCAATGAGCATAGCAAGTCTCATCTAAACACCGTGACACGTGGTGTTACATTAGGGCAGATCGGACGAGAGATCGGCGCCGAAATGACAAAGCCATCACATGTCCTGGTAAAAGGTCATACAGTATTTTTTCGACCCCTGACATGGTTTGCTCGTAGGCGAGCGTTTCAAATTCCAGGCACCAAGTCCAAGTTCAATAGTGCATTTTTGCTGATCGAGTTTGGTAGTGGTGAACGTGCGGACCCAGCATTTCAGCGTCCCTACGTCGGCCCTAAAACCACACCCTATAAAGTTCCAGACTCCGCCCGCTGGGTAAGTCATCCAGTAGTTGCTGACAATATGCGCAAATATCTGGACTGGGCCAGGCGAACCAGACAAAGACCAGAACAGTACCACAGCGCTCCCGAACTACAGCAGCGCAGAGAGCTGGCATTCGCTAATGCCGCACATGAAGGCCGTAAACCACAAGAAGTGTTTTTCGGTAAGGGACGCAATGATATAGATACGCAACGCGTGCGAGTTGCTGCCATCTATCGAGTATTTCTAGAGCTCCTTGGTAAACAGGTATTCAAAAAACTCACTACGGACGAGCAAGAGTTTATTGGTGAGGATATGTTTGTATTAACGATGGGCGATGAAGGTTTGATGTCCGTTAAGAAATCGCTGGACCTAAGGTTATCATTATAGCTGAGGATTGACAATGGCTAAAAAAGGCAATGTAGACGCTCAAGTTAGAGTAAAAATAAAGATAGACGACAAGCAAGCTGCCGTTCTGCAGCACCTTACCGGTGAGTCGAAAAAAGGCGGTAAAAAAGGCAGAGCAGCAGACGAAAAAATCAAACTGATGTTTAGTGGTGACGCAAAAGAAGTCAACACTATGATTGATAGCGTCTTTAATGGTCTTACCAAGATAGAATTACAAGCTATAAAATCAGCAGCCGCAGTCAAAACCGTTAATGTTGAGCAAAATAAAGTCATAAAGACTCCTAACGCCAGTGCCTCCGGTGGATTACAACCACGGAATCGCAGTCAAAGACGAGCTTATGGCGGTCCACTAAGGACAATGAGGGGCGAAGAACGAGCTATTCAAGCCCAAGAGGCGATGAATCGTAATCTTGCACAGCTTCACAAAAAGCTGTCCGCAGACAAGGCGGGCGGTGGGACAGGAACTATCTCTGATAGGGAGTTCGCCCAACAGGTAGGTGCTCTTCCAAGAGACATCGGTAAAGCTCTTTCTTCTAAGACACTGAAGGGCTACGGCTCAAGTGGAGATTACCTCCCCCCAGCAGCTAGAACACCGTCTTCGGGATTTTCAAAGCAGGCAAAAGCAATCTCGGCGATGACCGGCAATATAACGGTTGCTGATGTAGAGAAGATTTTATCTGCTACAACAGCTGCAGCTAGAGGCACCCTAGAGTCCGCTGGTGATAAGCATTTCAAAGACCTGAAGGGCAAAAAGAAAGCGCGTGGATACCAGAGTACTCCGGAAACAGAACAGCTCTTTGATGACGTACTAGCTCCAGGGAAAACAAAATTTCAGCGTAATGCGCGAATCCTAGCAAACAGACGACTGCAGGCAGGCGGCCGATCTCGTACAGATGCACCTGGCTTAGACGCCACCCGTGCTAGGATAGAACAGACTAAGGATGCTGCCCTATCGAGGGCGGAGGCAAAGCATGCTAAAGAAGTAGCGGCTATCGACCGAACCGACAAGAAGCGGGCCGATAGAGAAGAAGACGCAGCAAACAAGAGATTCAGCAAAGATAGAGAGCGTATTGAATCTAGAGCAGACGTAGCGAAGAGGGCAGCAGAGCGCAAGAGAATAACCAGTACCGGAGACACACGTCGTCCGTACAGTACGTCGGACGAGATAATCTCTGGTCGTCCCATATCTGCACGTGCTTGGGACATGATGCATGCTGGAGTAGTTCCCTCAACTGGACCTATTTCCGACAAACTGCTACAAGACCCTAGTTCTATTCGCGCCCGAGCAAAACGCAAGAAGGCGTACAAAGAAGTAGCAGAAGATCGGGCCGAACAAGATGCACGCAAAGCAGGACTTAGACCTGTCGCTCAAGAGAAACTAGCGTCGGAGAAGAAGATCAGTGCGGCCGAGCAGAAGAAGATCGACGCTGCTGAAGCTAAAAAATTCCGAGCTGAACGACGTGCGCGCGATGCACGAATAAAAGAAAACGCAGATCTCATACGCCGTGATCCTGCGGCACCTGGTGGTGTGTTTACGCCTACTCAAATTCCTGGTCAACCGGCTGAGCCTTCAGTACCTCTCTCCTATGCGGACCGTGTAGCAGCTCGTAGGAAAGCTAGAGAGGCTACGGCCGATCTGCCAGAGCGTCCAGATCCTAGAATAGCTAACAAGAAAGCTGGCCTTGAGAAGGCTGCGGCTACCCGTGCTGCTAAGAAAGAGCGACAGGCTATTATTAACCAACGGGCGGAAGATGCAGCAGACGACTCGTATATATCTCAGACTTCCACCAAAAAAGAAGCCGACAGTATTCTATCTAGAAGGCGCAAGGCTATAGAGACTGAAGCACGTTCGCTTAACCACGCGTTACGTAAAGAAACTGCAGCAGCGAAGAGAGCAGGTACAGCACTCCCTAGCCCAACTGCCACTATCAAAGAAGAGATCGCACGCAGAGAAGCCAAAGCTGGTTTTGCTACCACAAAGCCCGGACTTGCGGTTGAGTCTGCACTAGAAACTGAGAGGGATGAGAAACAGCTTAAGGCCGAAAAGAAAGCGGCTGCAGCACAATCAAAAGCAGAGAAGAGACGGGCAGCTCAGAACAGGCAGAAGCTAGCCAGGAGAAAGCACGTTAGTCGTCTGAAGAGCCAAGGTGGATTCTTAGATTTCGGCGCATCCACTGGTGGTCCTTCTATGTTTGAGAGTGTAGCCCGATTTTTCGGAAAACGTCCCCCAGATCCCGTACCATCACACAGGACGCTATCGCCCACAGAGGCGAAGCGTGTAATTTCGGGTACTCGCGACCCACTGACAGGAGCGTTGTCGGACGACGACAGAGATCGACCTACGTATAAACGACGTGAGGAAGCAGCAGAGGCCGCGAAGAAAGAGAAGCGTCGTCACCAACAGCGTCAACGTAGGGCTGACGCGGGGGAGGCCAAAGCCGAAGCCGCTGCTATGAAGGCCAAGCGAGCTAGCACAAAAGTAAAGACACAAACAGCTAAGGGAGCGTCCACAGAGATAATAAGTCGAGCTCAAGCAGCTGCAGATGCTGCTAAAGTAGAAGCTGATTGGACTGCTAAACGAGCAAAATCTTTACGTGCATTAGCCAAAGACGGTAAGATGGGTGCCGACGCAGCCGTAGCAAGTACCAAAGCGGCAGCTAAACAGACCAAGGCTACCGCCGCTACGCGCGCGATCACCGAAAAGATTCCAGGAAGACTCAAGAGCGAGGCTGGGTTCATAGACCCAGGTCGTGCGCGTGACGTATTAGGCAGAGCGAGAGCGCGCCTAAGTGAGATAGCACAGCCTGCTATAGCTGCAGGTAGCAGACTAGTTGAAGATGTCAAGGCCAGGAAACAAGCAAAAGCAGCAGGAAAGGAAGAAACCAAGAAGTTTATGGGCGGCAAAGAGACTCGATCTCAGTTCGCTCCAGGTGATCCTACTAAGTCACGTGGGTTCGGTACAGCAGTTCGTACTATTGCCCAGTACGCAGGAGCTTCGACCATAATTTATGGCGTTTCTTCAGCGTTTAGAGACGCATTCTCTTCAGCACTGAAATTCGAAGATGCCCTTACTCGTGTTCAAGGTGTGTTACCTACTCGTTCTTTCGCCGAACGTGTACAGCTTAAGGGTGAAGTAATAAATATCGCACGACAATACTCTGTGGATCTTCTACAAGTAGCGGAGTCAGCGAAGATTTTCGCTCAGCAAGGTTTGTCTGCATCGAAAGTAGTTGAAGAGCTGGGAGCCACGATGCTTGCAGTGCAGGGTATCGGACTGCAAACCCAACAGGCACGTGAAATGCTCACTGCTGTGCGGAATATCACAGAAGAACAGATGAGCAGTTATGAAGTACTGGACAGAATCAGCAAGATCGAACAGAGTCGAGCAGTTGATGCTTCCTCTCTAGCTGATGCACTCAAGCAAGCCGGCCCGATGGCCACGCAACTTGCAGGTAATTTCCAGGGCTCTGTTACAGCACTAGATGTGGTACTCGGCACAACGACACAGATTGTTGAACAGACACGTGTAAGTGGACGGCAAGCTGCTACCAGCATGCGGTTCATTCTTGCACGTCTAGGTCGTCCTCAGGTTCTAAAGCAACTAGAGCAAATCGGACAAGTCAAGCTGGGAACAAAAGAGTCTGGTGGTAAGCAGTTACGACCACTGGTCGAAATCATGCACGAACTTGCTGATGCCTACGAGCGTATCAAAGAGACAAGAGGTAGTGCGTCAGCTACACGGTTCTTGGTGGCTCTAGCAGGAGCTCGTCAGATTAACCCTGCTGCTGTGATCTTGGGTAGTGTATCCGAGGCAATGGAAACTGCACGTCTCGGTGCTTATGCATACGGCGATGCTCAAGAACGATTGAATCTACAACAGACAACGTTTGTTGCTACATCACAGCGTCTGAAGACGGAGATGCGTACGTTCGGCGTCGAGATGTTAGAGACTTCGGGATATGGCATACTTCTCAAAGGCACGATGGATGGGCTAACTAACGTGTTCCAGGTTTTTGGAGATCATGCTACGCTTAAACTAGTTACCGTATTGGGAGCTGTTTTAGGTTTGACCAAAGGGTTCGCTGCTTTACACGGTGCTATGAAATCTGTAGTTGCACTTCAGATAGGTCTTCAAGCTACAAAGGCTTTAGGTGCAGGGGCTACCGAGGCCGCCCTTATCGCAAAACGAGCCGAAGGCTTTGGTTATGTAGGAATGTCTGCTGCAGAAGGTGAGCGTCGGTACGGTAAGAAAGCGGCCAGACTTGCCTCCAGAGGCAAGGTGCGCGGAGCAGGTCGCCTTGGAGTCGGCCTGGCCAGCAGTGCTGCATGGTCGGGTGGTACTATTATTCCTATAGTCATCGCGGCTGTAGCTGCCATCGCCACAGCAGCGTTTATCGCTAAAACTGTTTCGGACGCCGGTAAAGGCGGTCCGCTTGCTATAGATTACTTAAAGCAAGGAGACCTTGATCCAAGCCAGATGCCTCGTTTGACAGCGTTTCGTGAAACTGCGGACGCGATAGGCATAGGTGTTACCCAACTGATGGCTGCCGTAGAGCACGCTTCTGCAGCAACTGGAGACGCGGCTAGGGCAGGCTTGCGTGATACAGATCTAGAGGCAGCAGCAAGAAAGCAGTTCAATAGAGCTGTTCGCGAAGATGGTGACTTTAGAACAGATCCGTTCTATGATACACAACAAGCTGAGGAAGCTAGCAAACGATCGCGTACTCGATTACGTCTACACGACCTAGGGATTACTTCCGGTGCAGATAGAACAACCTTAGCTACTCAAGCGTACGAGGACGCTAGGGCGCTTACCTCGGCGCGATCAGAGGCAATTCAAGATCGACGAGACCTGCCTTTAGTAGATAATATAACTGCGCTTCAGGCTTCAGGCACGACCAGGACTACTGGATTGGCATCCTTCGTCACTTCTATGGGAGAGATACTAGACGACGACGCCCTTCCTAGATTCACTGCGCATTTAGCGGAAGGCACTGATGGTCTATCTGATTTAGAAGCTGAGGCTGTAAAGGCTGAACGAGCATTGACGATGTTAGCGCAAGGTGCATACGTTTCATCTAGTATCTCTGCTAACGCCCTAGAAAAGACACGTGATGCGTACAGGAACTTGGGTGCGAGTATTCGGGATGCAGCGATGGCTGCAGACCAGGGCGATTTGTTTAAGTCTAAGTGGTTTAGAGCAGATTTTGCGCCAGATGCTCAGGCTATCGCTTATGGGGCTGCTGTCGGTCCGAATCGCCGTGACGACAGAAGCGGAGGACAGTACATACGTGCCAGGACCTTAATACGAGAGTCGTTCCCTGGTGCAGAGGGAATACCAGATCTAGTGGCAGAGACGCTGCTTGGTAGTTCAGACGTCCTTACGCAGGCAGCTCTGAAGAAATCCCCCAACTGGACCGAGTACTTTAAGAATGTTAGTGACGAGTATCTGAAAGCCGTACAAGATCCAACAAGACGCGCAGCGATAGTGAGTGCAACTGCTGATGCGTTTGGTAACGCTCTAGAGACCAAAAACGCTGGCTTACTTGATATAGGTATCAGCGCAGACAATCCGTTCGCTGGATATTTGGAAGCAATGAACACGATTCTTCCTGAAAGTTTCAAAGAGCTCGAAACACGATTGATAGCGGAGTTAACCGGTGGCGATGTAACTGTAGGCAGAGCAAAAGAGCTGGAAGCAGCAATCGCAATTCTAGGTGAAGGTACTGCTGTAGACATGGGTACCTTAGCTCAGGCCCTTACTCAAATCAAGAACCCTCTAGACGAGTTTATTAGAGATTTCTTCGTAGCTGAACAACGTCTTGTGAATACAGCGACTGCAGCCGATGCGTTGGGATTCTCGTTCAACCTGGCAGCAAGTAGTTTGAAGAATTTTGAAACTTACGGTACCAAGCTCCACAGTCTTAAGCTCGACACGACAGCACGAGTACTGTCGGATGTTCTGAAGCTAGAGAACACTGCAGGCCTAGTAGGAGGTTTAGGGAACTTGCAGCAGATGGAGGCTCTTGGTTCGGAAGGACTCGGATCGGCGCTTTACGCTGGCCTAAATGAAGATGTTCTTACTCAAAGCGCCAGTGGAATGAAACGCATCCAAGGCATGCGAACTGAGATTCAGGCACTCAATAATATCTTAGGATCATTCGAAAGCAGAGACATGCTGGCGAGTTTTGATGTTTCTAAGCATCCAGAAGCAGCACGATCTATTAACGAGTTGCGTGGTTTCTATGATGACTTGGCACGAGCAGCTGATGAAATTTCTGGAAGCGACTCGTTTGAAGGTCAAGCAGAAAATCTAGCAACATTAGTCCTGGATTTCCCTAAATTAATGCGCCTGTGGCCGATCTTGACACAAGCGAAACGCGACGAGGTTCTAGAGAACGAGCGCCTGGTGATAACATACAAGCGTGCCGCAACTGCTGCAAACGCCGCAGCTCAGTCCGAGAAAAATAGATGGGGAACTAGAATTTCCTCACAGTTAGAGCAACACACCAAGTACATTACACAGGTTGAGCGTTTGGCTCCTACACTAACGTCTATCAACCAGACCAAGACTGTAGAACTGGATCTGGCAAATGCTATTTACAACACAGAGTTGAATAGAATTGAGAACATGCGTGGGGCGGTAGGGTACACAGAGATGATGGCTATTCAAGCAGAACGTACAGCGAAAACGATGCTTATCAGTGCGCGTCAAGCTGCTACGTTGCGTAGAGAAGAAGCTGCGTTTGCGGCACGGCAGGCAGAGACCGCACGCCAGATACTAGAGATAGAAGGCGCCAGAATTCGAACCATCACTTCTGGTATCACCACACAAATTACTATGCGACAGCGCCTAGTTGCAATGGAGAAAACAATTACTGATGCGCAGCTTCAGAGCTCTGAAGCTCTGCAAAACCAATACATGCCTACTGCGCTTAAATTAGAGGCAGTGATGGAACGTATCGCTGGGACACGTACTGCAGAACAGCGCGTTGCACAACGTACGTATGCTTTAGAGCTGTCACGTATTCGACAGATGGAGCTGTTTACACCTGATTATGAAGAGGACACAGCTCGCAAAGAACGAGAAGCCGCAAACAATAAACTCCAGGTAGACTTACAGTCCGCTATGGTTAAGAGCAACGAAGCCTCTATTGTTGCTGAAATCCAGAGCCGTGAACAGCAAATCTCTGAGATAGTTAGCGCGCGCGTTAATAATACTACGGCACGACTTGCGGGGCTAAAAGAAGTACTTTCGAACTACGAAACACTAAGCAACAGTCCGGAACGTATTTTTGAAGCTGCAGGTAAAGCCTTCCTGTCACGACAGGTAGATCTATTGTTTGAGGGTCTATTCAATTCGAAGGCAGGTTTGCTAAAAGGTCTAGGCGAAGCGCTGGGTGCAGTAGGAGAACGTTACAAGCCTATCACCAATGCACACGTCGAAGGTGCTATGCAAGGTGCCGTGCTGTTGCGCCAAGCTATCATTGATGGCGCACAAACTGCAGGCGCAGCAACCAAATACTCTTTTAGCAAGTCTGATACAAAGTCAGGTCTAGTAGGCGCCAAAGAAGACGGCAGGCCGCCGATCTTCCAGCTACGTACGGCAATCGAAAAAGTCAGTGCCCCTGAAACGCTAGCGGCTGTAGCAGGAGCAGCAACGGCAGCAACAATAGCTGTACGCGATACTTCCCCTGAGGCTATCACCGCACACCTAGGTGCTTTGATGAACGAGCGTCCGGTGCAGACGACTATGGCTATGCAAAGAGGCTCTGCATTAGGCACAGGTTCTCTTCTACGACAAGAAGTGCTGGATCTAGAAAGGCAACGAGCTGCTAGTACGCATTTTCCAGGAGGCGCGGACGCTATTGCTAATATAGTAAACAGTCTGCCGCCAGAACAACAAGCTGACTTCGTCCGTGGATCTCGTCATCAGGCCACTGCTCCGCAAACGACCACTAGAAGATCTGCGACCTACAATCCACGGGTTCGTCGGATTGCGGGTGCGGCTTTGAGTCCAGACGCACGTTTAGAGCAGAACTGGACTGCCGCCCTAAGACCGTGGGAGCTAGATACACCGTCAGCACAATCTTCCGGAATGACTCCTGAAGAACGGAAGGCAGTATTTAAGAAGCAACAACTAGAGCAAATCGCACAAAGCGCCGGAACACTGGTAGGAACTGTTGGTGGTTCTGCGTTGGGGGGAGGCAACCAGGGTGCTCAGATAGGCTCACAGATAGGCTCAATGGCAGGCACCGCTATAGGTACTTCCTTAGGTGGACCAATAGGCGGCGCAATAGGTTCAGCATTGGGAGGTCTAGCCGGCGGATTGTTCGGAGGTATTTTCGGGGGTGACGACAAACCTTTCCAAGCTCTAGAAGCTATCAAACGTAGTTCAGCTGAGCAGGTCAAGCTACTAGAGAACACTAATGCGTTGTTGAATCCGAATAACGTGTCATTCAACATGCCTACCAACTTCGCACTACCCGGCTACTCACCAACCGGATACGGCAGCGGCTTGATAACAGGCGATATCACTGTTAACTTTACAGCTCCGGTAGATGATCCGATTGCGGTCGGTCGTGAAATTGCGAGTAGTTTGACGGCCGAGCTCTCAAATCAAGTTAATACGTCGGGAGTTTACGTATCTCGAGGCTAGATATAGACTTATATATAGGGAGTATCGACATGAGGAGCCAGTATGAGTTATTGGGAGGCCGTTCCAGTAGGTACTTGGCGGGTTGCAGACACAGTGGATGCCATTAACGCCTTGCGTGATCCCGAGAGTAGGTATATCTTGAGGGAGAAGCGTACGCATGTGGTTATTTACGGACCGCCCAATAAGGCTTTGATTGTGGACTTGTCATGTTTGAACTGTGAGCAACTATCCGAATTTTTGGGGGGTTGACAAACGGTTCCGAATGTGTTATATTATAGTATGACAGAGCAATGTGTTGTAATTAAGTGGGGACGAAAGATACGCGTAGAGCGGCGTGTTTGTGAACGGACAAAATGCAGCAAAGAATTTTGGGCTCCGGTTTACAATCTGAAGAAAGGTCAGGGACGTTATTGCTGCAGATCTTGCGCTAACTCAGTAAAGATGACTCTTCTTAATCAGAGCAGGACGGGAGCGAAGAATCCGAACTGGCGGGGCGGCGTATCAGGCAAGGCAATAATATACAAGAGGCGAAGTGTTGCCAAGTACCCGGAGCGCGAAGAAGCACGAAAACAAGTAGCAAAAGCACTGTACAGAAAAGAACTAATTCAACAGGACTGCGTGTTCTGTGGTGAAACGAATACCGAAGCACATCATTGGGACTATAAACAACCACTAAAAGTCACTTGGTTGTGCCGAAAACACCACGTATATGCTGATAAAGTTAGAAGAGTACGTGAGTTATTTAGTCATTTGTGGAAAACTTGATCCGAGGTAGCTCAGCGGTCAGAGCAGGTGCCTGTTAAGTACTTGGTCGAGGGTTCGAATCCCTCTCTCGGAGCTTCAGAGTTGACAAATGGCAGTTTAGGTGTTATATTGTAGATACGCGGCTGTGCCCGAGAGGCCCAAGGGTGGTGTCTGCAAAACACTAATTCGTAGGTTCGAATCCTACCAGTCGCTTAGTGCCCTGTGGTGTAAATGGTAACACGCCTGTCTTTGGAGCAGGATAGTCTAGGTTCGAATCCTAGTGGGGCAGTTCAGGTAGCAGCCAGATGTTCTAACAAGGAGGAGTTATGGGTTGGTTTATTTTTGGAGCAGTTGTGGCAGTAATGATAGCGTTTGTAGTTTGGAAGGAAATTGGATTCAAAAAGTCTAGTGGTGCAGGCCCGAGCGGTGGCGGTGGTGTAGCTGGCGGCGGAAAAGATCGGCCGAACTAAGTAGTATTGGGTTGCTAGCTCAATTTTGGCAGAGCACCCGCCTCTTAAGCGGAAGGTTGTGGGATCGTGGCCCACGCAACCCATGAGGGTCTTTAATGTTAGTGGCAGCATATCTGTCTTTTAAACAGAATGGCTGGGTTCGACTCCCAGAAGACCCATATGAATATAGAAAAGTTGCACTCTAAAGCAAAAGGCAATGTCGGCGAAGCGGCTGTAACTAAGTGGCTACTCGAACGTGGTTATGCCGTGTTTACAGAGTTGGGGGATTTATCTAGAATTGATCTAATTGCCGAGCGAGAAGGAAGGCTTTATAAAATTCAGGTCAAAGCAGCTAGAACTAGAGACGGCATTGTAAACTTAGAGAGAAGGAAACGAGGCCCTAGTTATCGTTTTGTTTATAATGCAGAAGATGTAGATTGGTTTGGAGTGTATGTCTACGATTTAGACGTAGTTTTGTGGGTAAAATCTGAAGAACTATGTAGTCATAAGGCCAGCATGCATATAAGGTTTGTACCACCGAGAAACGGAGTAAAGACTGGTTTTCATATGCATACGGATTACATACGAGACAGTTTGTAACGTAGCGGGGTAGAGCAGTCTGGTCAGCTCGCGAGGTTCATAACCTCGAGGTCGCAGGTTCAAATCCTGCCTCCGCCATATGACAGAGTAGCTTAACGGCAGAGCATCGGTTTCATAAGCCGAAAGATGGTGGTTCAAATCCACTCTCTGTTATTGTAAGAGAGGCAGACTTCGGTTCAAATCCGAATACAGCGTGCGCAACCGTTAAGGTGCTGTATAGTTCAGTTGGCCTAGAACGGCCTCGCGTGGTGATTGTAGCTCAATGGCAGAGCATTCGGTTGTGGTCCGAAGGACGCCAGTTCGACTCTGGTCAGTCACCCTAACAAAGGAGAAACCTGTGGATTGGTGGCACAAGTTAGAAGAGATTTGGTTCGGAACGATACCAGCTAAATGGCATATGCAGTCTACTTGGATAGGTCACGGACTTATTACAGCTCTGTGTGTACTGGTGGCTTCTATTTTCCAGGCACCTGAGTTTGGATACATCTTCGGCGTTGGTGGTTACGCTTTCAAAGAAGGTAACGAAATTTTTGAAAAGGGCTGGGGCAACAAGATAGATCATCTAGGTGATTTTCTAGGTCCGGTTGTTATCGGTGGATTGTTCTTGCTTCTTACGCAATTGTGGTGTTAACGGCAACATGTCTGACTTCCAATCAGAAGCTGTGGGTTCGACTCCCACCAGTTGCATTCCGGAGGCGTAGATGCGCAGATTAAAGATATTGTTTTTGCTAGCAGCTTTGGTGTTTGTAACATCAGCTCAGCAGTCATGTCCTGTACCAGGACCAGCTAGAGCAGCTTCTACTGATTCAATTGCACCTAATCCACCTAGTGACATGTTGTTGAGGCCGGAATCTGCGACTTCCTTGTATCTAGCGTGGGGATATAGAGACTCTACTGCCATTGATAACGTCGGAGTAACACGGTTCTATGTATATCGTGATGGGTACATGCTACGTACTGTTTTTGCGTTGTCTACGATAGATAGTTTGTTATCACCAGATACGGAGTATTCGTATTTTGTTCGAGCGGCCGATGCAGCAGGCAATGTTAGCAAGCCGTCTGTTACTGTATTTTTTTCAACACCAAGTAGTAATTAAGTCCCCATAGCCTAACGGATAAGGCAGCGGTCTTCTAAATCGCGGATCTGGGTTCAATTCCTAGTGGGGATGTACGTGCAAGGATGTTGTGTTTGCGGCTATAGCTCAGTTGGTAGAGCACCGGCTTGCCAAGTCGAAGGTCGCGGGTTCGAATCCCGCTAGTCGCTCTTAAGGTGGATAGGTCGGATATTGGTTTGGCCGCACCAGTCTGTAAAACTGGTCCTGTAATGGGCGTTTGGGGTTCGATTCCCTGATCCACCATATGACAAAATTCTTTGTACGAGCCGGCCTATGGTCAGGTAAAGTGTTGTTGAAATTCAAACCAACAAGGTGGTTAACTATGGCTTTCTTAGCTGCATTAATTAGTCGTATTCCTCAGTATCTAGCTAACTGGTTGTATCCTCGTGTTTTACAGAACATGATGAACGGCTTCTTTGCGGGCGCAGTGCTTAATGTACATGATGTCGGCAATGACCTGGTTATGCTTGGTACCAGCGATCCTTCAACTCTCGCTACAGACGGCCCAGAATATGCCGCTCTGCAGATTGTGTTGGTCACACTCGAAGAGATGAATGTTGAACTGACACAGGCAGAGATTGGACCTTTGTCGATCGCTTTAGGTCAGAAGATTCTTGCGGATCCTAACTACGTGTACGACGCAGACGGTCGTCCCGTACTGCCTGTTGTGGTTGTGTAATTTGGGCCAGTGAGTGTAGGTTCGCCTTACTCGACAAGGACTGGTCTGCTGTGCCCGCTGATACGTCCCCGACGGGTACGTTAAATTCAAATATCGGGGCCCGTGGCCCCATCGTCTAGTGGCCGAGGACATCAGGTTCTCAACCTGAAAACAGGGGTTCGATTCCCCTTGGGGCTATCAAAAGTCACCCCTTGACAAACGGGCGACAATGTGTTATATTATAAGAGTCACAATTTGTCTTAAAGGCCCCCGCTGAGCCTACTTAATCAGCGTGTTTGGGGTTGTAGCTTAACTGGTAGAGTGCCGTCCTGTCAAGGCGGAAAGTGAGGGTTCGAATCCCTTCAGCCCCGTAGTTGTCTGTGCAGTTATTAAAGTGACGATGCTATCCGGATCTCGTGGTTTTGATAACTAGAAATGCGACTCCTCTCTCCGGATCGGATGCAAGAGTGTCGGATCGCACCGACCGCAGACAACATGCCCTTGTAGCTCAGTGGACAGAGCGCTGGTCTTCGGAACCAGGCGGCGCGGGTTCGACTCCTGCCAAGGGTGTATGTCCTCGTGGTCCAGCGGATAAGACGTCGGCCTGCGGAGCCGAAGAGCGTAGGTTCGAATCCTACCGAGGACGTCAGGTACTGTACCTTAATACAGGGGGTAGTATGAAAGCTCTAGTGCTGAGCGGCGGCGAAGGAACACGTCTTAGACCTATTACGCATACTGGTGCAAAGCAATTAGTCCCAGTAGCGAATAAGCCTATTTTGTTTTATGTGATAGAAAACATAGTCGATGCAGGTATTACAGATATAGGAATTGTCGTGTCTCCTGAGAAGGAGTTGACAATTCGTACGGCCGTAGAGGCTGTTAATTTTGATGCTAAGTTCACTTGGATAGTACAAGAACATCCAGGCGGGTTGGCTCATGCTGTGAAGATTTCCCAAAAGTTCCTTGGGGAGTCTTCTTTTGTTATGTACTTAGGGGACAACCTGTTGCAGAGTGGTATCAGCCATATGGTAGAGGCCTTTCAAGATCCACACAACAAAGCACAAGCTGCTATCCTGCTTAAAGAGGTCGATAATCCAGAGTCTTTCGGCGTGGCATTGCTTGGTCCTGATGGTAAGGTTGTACTGTTGGAAGAAAAACCAAAGAAACCGCAATCCAATCTGGCCTTGGTTGGTGTGTACTTGTTCAAATCCTACATTCATGACATTATTGACGAACTAAAACCTTCGGCGAGAGGTGAACTGGAAATTACGGACGCTATTCAGCAACTGATCACGGAGGGAGCTGTTGTTGAAAGTAGTACCTTGCATGGATGGTGGCTGGATACAGGCAAAAAAGAGGACCTGTTAACGGCTAACTTGATTGTCCTGGATGACAGAGCGAAGTTGGATCTTCAAGGAACGTGGATCTCTTCTGTAGCTCATGGACGAGTGGCGGTGGCCAAAACAGCTCGCGTAGTAAATTCTGTTCTGTACGGCCCATGTGTGGTAGGAGAAGGGGCCGTGATAGATGGTTGTGTTATTAGACCTTACACCAGTGTAGGTGAGCGGTGTTACCTGCGAAATGTTCACATCCAAAATACAGTACTTATGGGAGACAACACCTTACGAGACGTGCGTGATTTGGATGCTAGTTTGTTCGCTAAAGGTGTGTCGCTGATCGGTTCAGGTACGGCGGTCAAAGTGCGGGCGTCGTTAGGAGAGGATTCGGAGGTGGAATTGTTATGAGAACATGGCTAGTTACAGGAGCGGCGGGATTCATAGGTTCGAACTTCTTGTGGCGTGTTATACAGCGTAACGTGGCAGAGGGTGATTTTGATGCGAAGGTGGTGCTGTTGGATTCGCTAACCTATGCAGGGCACGAGTCTACATTCGAAGAGCAGGCCAAGGTGCTGGGCAAGGGACACTTTGTGTTCTGTAAGGGGGACATCTGTGATGCCGGTCTAGTGGCGAACCTCATGCAGACACATAACGTTTCGTCTGTGGTGAACTTTGCGGCCGAGTCTCACGTTGATCGCTCAATTTTAGGCGCTGCACCGTTCGTACAGACAAACGTAGTAGGAACGTCAGTACTGTTGGGCTGCTTCCTAGAACACCTAGACAAAGGAGTAGATGCGGAGGACCCCAGATTCCTGCAGATCTCTACTGATGAAGTGTATGGTTCATTGGATTCGTTTGATCCGCCGTTTACGGAAACAACGCTGTTACACCCTAACAGTCCATACTCGGCTAGTAAGGTAGGAGCTGATATGCTGGTCTCGGCTTTCCACGAGACACATGGACTGCCAACACTGATTACAAGATGTTCTAATAACTACGGTCCGTACCAGATGCCGGAGAAATTGATTCCTCTGATTATCGCTAAGATACACGCAGATGAGCAAATTCCTGTGTACGGAGATGGTATGAATGTCCGTGACTGGATCCACGTGGCTGATCATACTGAAGCGCTTATGAGAGTGATGGAACGAGGACGTGTAGGTGAGGTGTACAACATAGGTGCCGAACAAGAAAGTACAAATCTAGAGATAGTTCGTGCGTTGTTGCAGTTAGCCGACAAACCTGACAGCTTAATCGAGTTCGTCGAGGATCGTAAGGGGCATGATTTTCGATATGCGATCGACAACACTAAGATCCGACAGGACACCGGCTGGAGACCTCGTACCGCTATCATGGCCGGTCTAGAAGAGACATACATGTGGTATGTTAACAACCCCATGTGGTGGCGCCCACTGCTCAAGCAGGCTGCTCTATGAAAGTAATCATTCTAGGAGCGGGCGGTATGTTGGGAACTCAGCTGGTTGCTGAGCTGTATGGGAGTGAGGGCATAGAATTGAAAGCCTATCCTAGGGAGCTCTTAGATATTAGAGAAGAACACGCAGTATCACTCCTGGTAAAAGATTGCGACGTTGTGATTAACGCTACTGCGTATACAGATGTGGATGGGTGTGAGGATGAGATGCCGCAAGCATTCGAAATCAACGGCTGGGCATTACGGACTCTTGGACGTATTACAGAGGACCGAGGAATACGGGTGATCCACTACAGTACAGATTTTGTGTTCGATGGCAAGAGAATGGCTGCCCCCTGGAATGAGCAGTCTGTACCGGACCCAGTGAATGCCTATGGTTCCTCTAAGCTGTTAGGAGAACAGGAGTTACAGGACTCCAACCCAAACCATCTTATCATTCGTACTCAAGGATTGTTTGGGTTCGCTGGACAGAATTTCATTGGGACAATGGTACGTCGCGCATTACAAGAGCAGCATACTCAAGTAGTGACTGATCAGATCGGCAAGGTTACAGATGTGCAGGATCTCGCAATCTTTACTGCTAGTATGCTGGCACAGCCACACAGAACTGGGTTGTTGCATTTTGCAAATTCAGGAGTATGCTCGAAATACGACGTAGCACATTCAGTGTTCAATGCCGCTGGAAAAGGAGAATACTTACAGGCGTGTCTTACAGAAGATTTTCCTACTCGAGCCGTTAGACCTGCTTGGTCGCCTTTGTCTTCGGTGTTCAGAATGCCGGAGCCGCTGTATGTGATTAAGAGTGGACGGGAACGTGTACTGGAGTACGTAGAAACTTGCCTATTAGAAGGAGGATTATCAGATGAGCCTAACTGATATTAGTGGAGTGTATGTGAATCAGCTTCCGGTGACTGCAGATGATAGAGGTAGCCTGATGGAGATTTTCAGGACAGACGAATTGCCTGAGCTGTACCCACCTATGGCTTATCTGTCGGTTACGCTGCCCAATCGTTCACGCGGGCCTCACGAGCATGTAAGTCAGACAGATATTTTTGTATTCCTCGGTCCTGCTGACGTATTGCTATGGGACAACAGGCCTGACAGTGAAACGTACGGGATGCATAGAATATTGCTTGACACAGCGCCAGGTACTCAAGTAATAGTCCCACCTGGAGTGGTCCATGCTTACCGGAACCGTGGCCCCGACTCCGTGATGATTGCGAATGCTCCGACGTCCTTGTATGCAGGTTACGGTCGTAACGAGGATGTCGATGAAATTCGACACGAGGACGACGAAGACTCTCCTTTCAGTTTTGGATCAAGTCATGAGTAGACCGTTACGCATAGGCGTCACCGTTGTCAACATGGATTGTGGAGATGCTGCTAGTGAGGCAATGGAGTATCTAGTGAACAACACATCCGAAGACGCTTTTGTGTTTCTAACGGATAACGGTAGCATCGAACCGCCAGAAGATCATCCTGACTACCCGACGCTTAGGTTGCCTGTAAATGATGGGGTAACTGGTGTTTGGTATAAGATGAAGGATTACCTAGCGGAGAATAAAGTAGATGTGCTGGTGTGTTGCCATGCCGATTTTTTCATCTTAGATAAGGATTGGGATAGGGTGGTAAGTGACGCGTTTACACGAGATGAAAAGTTGATTCTAGCTAGCTTCGTCGGCTCCAGAGGAGTAGGGTCCAACGGAGGACGGTCACATGGGCTTTATTTAGGTTTTGTAGGAAACCAGTATCGTACAGGTAATGGATCACCATTCAGTGTGCATGGGTCTAAGACTGAAGGTATTATACCGGCTGCGTGTTTTGATCATTGTGTTATGATCTACAAAGTAGCAGAATTTGATTTGCTACGCACGTTCTTTCCTGACCCGCCGCCGATTCATTTTGAGGATAGAATTTTACCAGCTGCAGCCAATTACTACGGCTATCATTGTGCTGTACTAGACGTAAACTGCGATCATACCTCCGGCGCTAAAGGAACACAAGTAGGGATGGAAAATTACTATACCCTAGCAAAACGTTGGTTAGATGAGCGCGGAATCGAGCATCCAGCAGACGGTAATTATGATAGAACTCTTTACTTGATAGCGGAACATAGGTTCTTGGATGAGTGGCGAGATGAAAAACATTTTGTACCCTTCAACGTATTGCCCGACTATCGAGTAGAAACAAAAGGACGAAGACCATGAGACGAGCATTAATCACCGGAATCACTGGAATGGACGGCAGCCATATGGCTGACCTTCTCCTGGAGAAGGGCTATGAAGTCTATGGTATGGAACGCCACCGGAGTTCTGGAAGTGATTACACCAACATTAGTCACATCCTGAACCAGATAACATTGCTGAAAGGTGACCTGGCCGATACTGCCTCTTTGATAAAGGTAGTGGAGCAAGCAGAGCCGGATGAGATATACAACTTCGCTGCTCAGTCCTTTGTTGGGGATAGTTGGCGAATGGCAGAATTTACGAGTAACGTTACAGGTCTTGGTGCACTGCGTCTGTTAGAGGTTATCAATGAGATAGCACCAGGTGCACGATTTGTTCAAGCCTCGACATCGGAGATGTTTGGTAAGCAGGAGGTCGATATCGCTGATGAGTCTACAGTATTTGCGCCCCAGAGTCCTTACGGGATTTCAAAAGTATTCGCTCATCACATGGTTGAAAATTACCGACAAGCGTATGGTTTGTTTGCCTGTGCGTCCATTTGCTTTAATCATGAATCAGAGCGCCGCGGCATTCAGTTCGTCACCCGTAAGATCACACACGGAGTGGCAAACATTTTTACGGGGCGTAAGAGTCATATTATGCTGGGCAATGTATTGCCTAGACGTGACTGGGGGTATGCTCCAGAATATGTTGAAGGCATCTGGCGTATGCTTCAGCAAGAAAGTCCCGACGATTATATATTAGCTACAGGAGAGTCACACTCTGTGGCAGACTTTGTCCGGGCTGCGTTCGCTGTGTTGGGTGTTGAGGATTGGAAACAATATGTCATGCAAGACGAACGTTTCATGCGCCCTGTTGAAGTGAACTATTTGCGCGGCAACGCACAGAAAGCAAAAGCTAACCTAGGCTGGGAGCCTACAACCAAGTTCGACGCGCTGGTCCGTAAGATGGTGGAGAATGATCTAACTTTATGTGATGAGAGGTACCATGCCTAACGCAATTTCTAAACCTAGAGTAACGTGTCGGCTATGTGGGCATCCGTTGACCACAATTTTATCCTTAGGTGATGTGTACCTAAATGATTTTGTGGATGAAGGGGATACAATCGTCAAGGCACCTCTTACGTTGGCGGTGTGCGACAGCTGTGACCTGGTACAGCTACAGGATACTCCTGATCTAGACAGACTGTATAGGCAGTACTGGTACAAGTCCAGTCTCAACAAGAGCATGGTTGCTGCCTTACAAGACATAGTTGACAGCATTGAACAGCGCGTGACACTGGTACCTGGTGATGTGGTTATAGATATTGGATGTAATGACGGTACCATGTTGTCACAATACACACTAGCTGACAAGTTGTACAGGATAGGGTTTGATCCGGCGTTGAACCTGGCTGACGAGGCACGGGAACATTGTGATAGGTTCTACGACACATACTTTGGTGACACTGATGTGGTACTCCCACAAGCAAAGGTGGTAACTACGATTGCTATGTTCTACGACCTAGAGGACCCACACACGTTTGTGGAACTGATACGAAGAGCTCTAGCGCAGAACGGAATTTGGGTAATCCAGTTGACAGACTTGTTGTCGATGCTTACGGTTACGGCGTTCGATAACATATGCCATGAACATCTGGAGTACTACTCACTGGACGTGATTATGACGCTACTCGAAGAGCACGACCTGGAGGTGTTCGACGTAGCCGTAAACAGTGTAAACGGTAGCAGCCTACGCCTGTATGTAGGTCACAGGGGAGAACGTGATTTGCAGCCAGCAGTCTTGGAGTATTTGCTAAAAGAAGACGACTATTATATGAGGTCCTTGGATAGGATGCCGAGTGAAAATCAGTATACTGCGTTTGCGCGTAGAGTCGATGACACCAAGAGGCGCGTACAGGCGTTTATGGCTGAGCAAAAAGAACTCAACAAATCTGTGTTCGTCATGGGCGCCTCCACCAAAGGCAACACACTATTGCAGTGTTTCGATCTATCAGTAGACGATCTACCTTTCGCAGCTGAGGTGAATGCTGACAAGTTTGGCAAGCGTACAGTTGGTACAAACATCCCAATCATCTCGGAGGAGGAAGCCCTGGCCCAGAATCCAGACTACTTCTTCGTATTGCCTTGGCATTTTATAGATATGCTTATCGGTGTGCACGAGGCTTACTTGCTCCGCGGTGGCAAGCTCGTGGTACCGTTGCCGGTACCTTGTGTTTTTTGGTGGAACGGTTCTGAAATAGAGAGGAAACTACTCTAATGTGGACTGTGTTGTTTGTCAATCATACAGATAAGAAGTGTGGTGTGTACCAGTATGGTTATAACACTTACCATACAGCCCTAGTAGACTCAGAGGAATTCTGCTTTGAGTATCGTGAATGTACTAACATGGATCAACTAGGAGCAGCGATCGACGAGCTAGAGCCGGCAGTTGTTATATACAACTATCACGTTAGTACGTTAGGTTGGGTTCGTGAGTACTTTAGTATCCGCAGCAGTGTTTCACCGAAGCACGTCGCGATTCATCATGAACCACACCAACCACTACCTACGTGGATGGATGCAGCTATTAGCCAAAACCCTATTGAACCAGAGACGGCCACTCAATTCAGCGTCGGCCGCATTCTCCACCCGTTCAACCAGGATGTTCCAAAGAATGACATCCCAGTGATCGGTACGTTCGGTTTTGGCATGGCCGGAAAGGGCTTTGACCGTCTAGTCACTAAGGTCTGCGAAGAGTTTGACGTAGCACGGATTCGAATGCATATCCCCTTTGCTCATTTCGGGGATGCTTCAGGAGTACAGGCTAAGGCCTGGGCAACACGCGCTGCTGAGGCTTTGACTAAACCAGATGTCATGTTAGAGGTGAATCACTACTGGCTATCGACTGAGGAGCTGTTGAGTTTTTTGGCAGGAAACGACTTGAATGCATTCTTGTACGATAATATGGATCGAGGTATTGCTAGTGTACTGGATTTTGCACTGTCCGTGCCACGGCCATTAGTCATCACCAGTTCCTTGATGTTCCAGCATGTGTGGTCACAAGTCCCTGAAGTATTGATAGAAACTAATTCTCTCCGAGACATTCTGGATCGAGGTACAGCACCATTAGCTCCACTGTACGCCCAGTGGTCCCCAGAACAATTGTGTAAGGACTATGAAAGGGTAATAGATGCTTTATGGCAGGATTGACATTAGATGTCATACTACAGGGACCCATAGCAGGGGACACATACAAGTACGCTCAGTCGTACTTAGAGGTGCCGGATGTTAAGCGAGTTATCATCTCGACCTGGAAGGGGCAGCCTGAGTTGCAGGAGACCGATCGCTTAAAGGTGATCTACTCAGACGACCTGGCAAATCCAGGACAGAACAATCGCAACAGACAGATCTTTTCTACTCAAAAAGGATTAGAGCAGTGTTCAGACTTTGATACTCTGGTAGTGAAGACTCGTACCGATCAGCATATCCGTGGGCACAGCTGGGAGACGATGAAGCGTTACTTCATGGCCAACTACAAGATTGAAGAGAAATTTCTAGATGGAACGGGACCTAAAGGCGCTATCTTTGCTATCGGGCTATATACCAAGTTTGTATTTCATCCTCAGGACCACCTGTTCATGGGTTTCCGTGAGGATATGGATGCGCTGTTCGGTTTGCCGTTAGATCCAGTGTTGCCAGTCAACATAGAAAACCCAGCGGACAACGTCGGTACCTATAGTGATTGGGCACACCAAGATCTGCGCCCGAATGCATATATCGGCATGCATTACTATGCGCGGTTCGACGAACATATACAGCACATGGTAGACAACTTTCAAGAATACATAGTGGATGAGGCAGTGTGTAGAGAAGAAGCACTGGCTGCCGACAAGGAGTTTCGAGACAAGATTTTCAAAGTCTTTCCACCGCTTGATGTGTGGTGGGGCAAACATCACCGCACGTATCCCTACGAATGGGGCGCGCCGTTCTCGGAATACCACGCATGAAACGTAAAGACCTAACGAATCAACGTTTCGGTAAGCTAGTGGCTATTGCACCTACTGATATGCGGTCGCCGTACAAGACTCGTAAATGTGTTGTTTGGTCCTGTCTCTGTGATTGTGGAGTAATATGCTTTCTTGATGTGAACCAACTGACAACAGGACACAACAAATCGTGCGGGTGTGCGCACTACAAAAACAACGGCTACCCTTCCGCTTTTAATGGTTTATATGCAGACTATCGTAAGGGTGCTAAGAGACGCGGTTTAGAGTTTCGATTATCACGTGCTGATATGTACGACTTGACTAAGCAACGTTGTTCGTATTGCGGCTGTGAACCTAATCAGGTTATTAGGAATCCATCTTGGAAAGACTCGTACACGTATAACGGTCTGGACAGAGTAAATAACGCTGTCGGTTATACACTCGACAATGTGGTCACTTGTTGCAAGACATGTAATTACGCAAAAGGTCAGATGTTACACGAGCAATTCCTAGCCTGGATAAAGCAGGCGTACTTAAACCTTTTCACGGAGTACCACGCATGATCATATATCCCAAGCTAGTTGTACTGGATGTGGATGGAGTGTTGACGGACGGGACTAAGCAGTATGTCAACGGCAAACCAGTAAGTAAGTCCTTCAGTGACAAGGATTTCACGGCTATGAAGATCTTGAAATCCAAGGGCAGCAAGGTATGTTTCCTGACGGCCGATGCAGGTAATGCAGCTTTGGCTAAGGACCGCAACATTGATTGTTTCGTGTCTCGTGATGCCTATAACCGGATCAACAAGAAGGAAGCCTTTCAGGTAGTACGTAAGCATTACGGTCTTAGTGCTAATGATGTGGTGTGGGGAGTCGGGGACGATGTTTTTGACATTGAATGGCTAGAGCTATGTGACAAGTCTTTTTGTCCTGTAGACGCGGCCGCTCTAGTACAGAGCTCTGTGTCAGTGGTACTAGAGTCGTATGGCGGAGAAGGACTAGTGCAAGAGATAGTTGAACGTTTTATGTTGCCGATAACCAAACAAGACATTAAACTTCTAGTGGAGATAGACAGCCATGAGGGATGGAGTCACGCTGCACGGTAACGCGACGAAGGATTATATCTATGTAGTAGAAGATTACCCAGTAGAGGGCGCTAACAATCTAGCTAGCAAGGCGTTCTCGAGACCTGGAGGAATACACAATCTAGAGAGAGCGTTATGTCGCTTGGGTATGCCTCAGTGCGAGGTGGTACTGAATCCGGCGATCGCTATAAACAAGATAGTGATACTGATCAACACAGCTAACAGTACTCGTACCAGCATCGTCGACTGGAAGGGCAGCAACAAGCTGTTTAATGTCGGCATGTATGCAGGCAATACACACTGGCATCACTTTGCCTACATCGACGCGCTGGAACCACTACCTCGAAGTCTTCATGAGCTGAAGGATGCTGGATGTATCTTGTCGGCCGATCTAGCTGGAGTGCGCGCACCTAATACACCGCTTGAGTTGTTTGATTACGTGTTCGTGTCAGAAGAAGACAACTATAACGTAGACGGCCTTAAGGCTATTGTACATAGACCAGACAGAGTTTACACAACATGGAACAACGCTAGTTACACCGTTCCGCAGAATCCGCACATCAAATTCACCCTAGGGGCAGGCGACATATTAGCTGCCGTAGCCATCAAACATCTTATCGAGTTGGATGGCGAATTACCTCTAGATGAGCTATGCAGTATTACTGAGGACCTATTGCTGGAGGAACAATGCTTAATCTAGTCGTCCCTGTTGCAGGAGCTGGTAGTCGTTTCAAAGAAGTAGGCTACGACATGCCCAAGCAGTTGATTATGGTAGGAGACAAGACCAACATCGAGTGGTCTATGAGCTGTCTCAAACGTGGACCAGGCGTTCGTACAATCTTTATCATGCGAGAAGACCAGCGGCTAAACTTCGCAATGGATGAAGTGCTGAGGAACAAGTTCGGAGCAGATTGCAGAGTGGTTATCGTACCTGAGCTCACTCGTGGAGCAGCTGAGACAGTGTTAGCTGCAAAGAGTTTTATAGACAACGACGATCCTCTAGTCATATACACACCTGATACATATTTTGAGCCGCACCTACGAGTGTCGGAGGATATATGTGGGGATGCGGACGGTCACATAGTAACGTTCAAGGCCAACAACCCTGCGTACAGCTACGTAGCAAAGGACCCTGTTGGTCGAGTGACAACAACGCGCGAAAAGCGTGTGATCAGTACCAACGCTGCAGCTGGTGTGTACGCTTTTGCTAGAGGGAAGTCGTTCGTGGCAGCAGCTACCAAGATGATAGAGGAAGACACTCGTACAAATGGCGAGTTCTACATCTGCCCTGTGTACAATGAGCTAATGGCGCAAGGACACTTCATCACCACTTCGGAGGTACCTAAGATTCACCTGTTCGGTACTCCAGAGGAGATGGACTTCTTTGTGACAGCGAGCACACGTACGATGTCGAACGCAGAGCAGCGTGTGGTACTATGTGCAGATCATTCAGGATACGAGCTCAAGGAACGAACCAAAGAGCTACTAGCCGAGTGGTCCATATCAACCATTGATTGTGGTACGTTCTCGTTCAGAGACTGTGACTACAGTGCATTTGTACGATCAGCCTGTCAGTTTGTGCTTCGTGATCCTACCTTATTCGGGATGGGCTTTTGTCGCACAGGACAAGGAGTGAACATCACAGCTAACAGTGTGCCGGGCATACGAGCAGCACTGGTATTTGATGAGTACACAGCGGAGCATGCTATCCGTCATAACTGTGCAAACTTCTTTAGCGTGTCCTCAAAGTACACAGACAACGTCGGAGATATTATTCGTGCTTGGCAGCAAAATACATTCGACGGCGGGCGCCATCAGAACAGACTGCAGGGGTCTCAGTGAAAACCTATCATATGGGTGACATGAAAAATGGATGGTTCGTAGGAGACTTTGCGCCAACGGCGTTTCGCACCTCCGAAGCTGAGGTATGCTTCGCTACACATAAGGCCGGTGAAAATCCACAGGCCCATTTTCATAAAGAGGCTCCGGAAATCACAGCAGTGATAAGCGGTTTGATTGTGATGTACAACTACACAACGCACAATATACATATGTTCGGCCCTGGAGATATCTTCGTGGTCGAGCCGAACGAGATAGTAGAACCGATCATACTAAGAGACACACAGGTAATCGTGGTCAAAGTTCCCTCACTACCAAAGGATAAATACTACTATGATCCTGATTGCACATAGAGGTAACATCAAAGGACGAGACGAAAGAACCGAGAACGATCCGAATAGAGTATATGGATTGCTGCAACTCGGGATACATGTAGAGGTGGATGTGTGGTTCAAAGGTCCAGACGGAGGCCTGTGGTTGGGGCACTATGGTTCCCAATACTTGGTGTTTGATGATTTTTTTGAGCACAACAATCTATGGTGTCATGCTAAAGACGTTCAGACTTTGTATGTTTTACAACGTATGGGTGTACATTGTTTTTACATAGACACTAGTAGTGCATGTACATTGACTTCTAAGGGCTACATCTGGACATCACCCAATCAACAACTAACTGAAAACTCAATAGCAGTGATGCCAGAGCAGACTATCGGACCTCGACCGAATATTGCTGGCGTGGCTGGGGTATGCAGTGATGATTTGACGGAGTGGCTATGAAAAGGGCTAATATACAAGGCCATCGGTTCGGCAAGTTAGTGGTTGTGCGTCTGTCTAATAAGAAACACAAAATACAAAACATTCGCTTATGGGAGTGTGTTTGTGATTGTGGTGGAGTGGTTTATCATCTTTCAAACACCCTAACTGCTGGTAAAGTAAAAAGTTGTGGTTGTTTTGTTAAGGAGTTTCGTAAACTGAAAGGCAATCAAGCTGCGAAGAATTCTGTTCTACGTCAGTATAAAAGCACAGCCGCTCACAAAGGATTATTGTTTACAGTGCCAGAACCGTGGTTTTTTGATAATATAGTGCTGCCCTGTCATTACTGCGGTTCAGAACCCGCAAACATAGCTAAACCACCAAGATACAGGCCGGACGCTGACGAAGATCGAGTGTTTATGTATTCTGGGTTTGATAGGGTGGATAACACCGTAGGGTACGTGCAAGACAACCTTGTTCCGTGTTGTTTTGTATGTAACTCGGCAAAAAAGGCACTAACTGAAACCCAGTTCAGGGATTGGATCAAACGTATCTATTGGAATCAGTTTCATAAAGTGTCCGACAAGACTCCAGGGGTTTTGCTGGATGAGCTGATTACAACTAACATGAAGTTGTGGTATCTGCAGGAACGTTTGATGTCGGCAAAATCGGACAGTGACAAAGCCACATTAGGCGTAGAAACTCAACTATTGAATGGTAAACGCAATAAACTAATGCGTAGTATCGACACATTATTAGATTTTTCGGATGACTCTGTGTCTTTTAAGACATACATGAATGGTCGCGATCATGAGTAAGCAATACGCATTCTGCATGCCTGGAAAGATAGGGGACGCTCTGTACACATTGCCCACAATCCAGACTATATGTGAACGGGACGATGCTGAAGCTACCTTCATCACCAGTGAGATGTGTCGTCCTCTAGAGCGTTTGTTGTTGTACCAAGATTACATAGTTGACTTTGTAGTTCCTCCTGAGTATATTATCATGGGAGAGGGGCAGGGAGTACAGCCTTGGGAGATGCCAGTCGTGGGGGAGTACGATAAAGTATACCAACTGGGGTATGCACAATGTCCGCGCGGGCCTTTACACAAGTTCTCAGCACGCTGTGCAGGATTGGAGACTGTACCTGATCCTGTATACAAGTATCCAAATAAGAAGTTCTACAGCGATCCTTACGTAGTAGTGGGGTACTGTGCCTCCAGAGGGTACCCACCGATGTGGGACGCATACAGATATATGATTGAGAATTGTCCTATACAGGTAGTGCAAACGGGTACGATGGCAGATTATATTGACAGCCCCTCAGATAACATGGCAGAGCTCGACCTGCTTGATGTGTTGCCTCTGCTGGCACATGCTAAGCTGTTTGTAGGGTTTTATTCTGGGCTATTGGTATTGGCAAATGGCTTTCCGGAACTCCAACGTATCGTTACACTTACGTCAAAGGGGTGCGGAGAGCAGCACGGTCTACATCTGCCCAATACCTTGGAGATTGCGTATCCGCCGCCGTGTTCACACGAAGAAACACGAGCACCAAGATTTCAGGAAGAGCTCCTAAATGCCGTATTTTGGGGGGTTGACAAATGAGTGAGAATGTGTTATATTTAATAGTTGCGTAAATGCCTGGTATAAAGGGACTTATATAAAGGAGGACGTATGACCATAGGAGTAGCATTCTTTGTGAAAAACTGTCTTCATTACACACAGGAGTGCTTAGCCTCCTTGCAAGTGAGTAGCAAATATCACGTGCTAGTAGTGGACGATTTCTCTTCCGATGGAACAAAGTCGTTCTTAGCAGAGACAGCCGAAGCGTTTTCAGGTTTTGCAGCTGACGTACCTGCCGAAGATCGAAATATGCAGGGTTTCTCTATGATCTTAGATCCTCCAGTTCCTAGTTTAGGTGCCCGATGGAACCTAGCGATGGAGTATTTCAAGGATCTGGAGTGTGAAGCGGTGCTACTCTGCAACAACGATATTGTGTTCCACCCAAAGACGGTAGATGTCTTGGTTGAACGGTTGCATGCGGGAGACGAAGCGCTGGTCACAGCACACAACGTTCGTGATAGTATGCAAGTAGCGATGTTGAATGGGTTGGTTCTGCCCTCCCTGGAGGAGGCATCAGAGGCACCCCACCCTGATTTTTCTTGTATGTTGTTGCGTACAGCAGCGTGGGAGCAGGTGGGAGGATTCTCAGAAGCGTTTATTCCTTGTTACTTCGAGGATAACCACTTTCACACGATGCTAAAGATACATGACCTAGTTGCAGTTAGCACTACTGCGGCGCCGTATATCCATTTTGGCTCTGTGTCACAAAATCAGGTACCTGGTGGCGTATGCACCGGTGCGCGGTTCGAGGCGAATAGACAGAAGTTTGTGGAGATCTTCGGCTCGTTGCCAGATGAAATAGATATACCTCAGTTACGTAAACAGTTTCTAGGTGAGAAACAGGAGATAGCATGATGAACTGGTTTAAGTCTGAAGAAGATGTCACTGCCGAGGCTGGTGAGATTGAAGCTCTTGAAGACGACGAGCTTCGCGGTAAACAAGCTAACAGCATAATCATAGACGAAGTTAACACATTCGTCCCAGACGAAGAGGTAGTTGAGGAGGCGCCTGTTGAGCAGCCTAAAGTGAAAACTCCGCCACCTCCTGGCTTCATGCGCGAATAAGACAGTGCCCTTGTAGCTCAGTGGACAGAGCTCCGGTTTCCTAAGCCGAAATGCGTAGGTCCGAATCCTACCAAGGGCGTAAGGGCGTAAGGGTGGTTGGTGTAGTGGTAACACGATCGGCTCCAACCCGATCAACGGGGGTTCGATTCCTCCACCACCTGTAGGACTGGGTAGCTCAGCGGGTAGAGCGCTAGGTTGAAGACCTAGGCGTCGGGGGTTCGATTCCCTCTCCAGTCATGGGTTGTGATGAAAGGGAACGGGAAATGATGAATGATGAAAGGATAGTATCATGGCTAAGAGACTATATAGTAGAGACGGAAATCTGTGTAAAGCTCGTAAGAGCATGGGCAAGCGCACGTACATCGGCATCGCGCTAGACCGAAGTGGATCTATGCAGCAGTTGTTGGGCTCCACTGTGAGTGGGTTTAACGAGCATCTGGAGACGATACAATCAGACGCTCTCAAAGGTGGAACTACCAAGATGTCGTTGGTGACGTTCGGTAACAACACTGTAACCACTGAGTTTTTGAATCTCGATCCGAAGAAAGTTCGCTCACTACACAAAGGTGCTTATCGTCCTAGCGGCAATACACCGATGTACGATGGAGTAGGAAGGCTTATAGACGAGCTAGCAGAGTTCGACGTGGAGGAAGCTGATGTAGGTTTCTTGGTGTTGGTTATTAGCGACGGTCAAGAGAATGCTTCTAGATTGTGGAATCAGCCTGGCATTGCGAATCGCATCAATGCACTCAAAAATACAGGTCGATGGACGTTTGCTTATGTTGGAGCTAATCAAAATCTGTTCGAGGTAACGCAGTTCTTCGGTCAGAACAACGTGTTGAGTTGGGAATACACGCCCAAAGGTACTGAATATGTGTATGATGTTATGTGCACAAGTACATCAGCATATTTAGGTGCTAGAGCGGCCGGTGAGACGTCTAAGTCGTGCTATTTTTCGCCCACTATCACAGGCGACTCTATAGTAACAGACGCAACAACGATTACCAATGTAGGGGTTGACAAACAGACCTAAAGGTGTTATATTAAGGGAGTGCATAACGATCTCCTGAGGACAGGGCCCGGCGTCGAGCCTTTAATTAAAATCGGCGTCACATGGGGTATGTAAGCTCTGGGGAGTGATGGACCCTTGCAAGGTCCTCGTGGTGGGTTCGATTCCCACATGCTCCATACGCTAACTAGGAGAACACATGAAAAAGTTTCGTATGTTGTTACTTTTATTCGTCGCAGTGTTTTCGTTCGGTTGTATGGCTCCATACACTGCAGCACGAGCTCGTGTTGTTGGGCCGCGAGTGGTGTATGTCCCGGTATATCGAAATGCGTCGTACTACGATCAGTGGATATACAGCCCGTACATGTATCGAACACCGACGGTAGTAGTTCGACAGCCCGTTGTCCGACAAGCACGACCAGCGGTCAGGCGACGTCCTGCTAACGTACGTAGTAGAGCACGACGACCAATACGACTTAGACGTAAACCTTAGATGTGGGGGCATCGTGACGGTGGTACCGGACCGGTGGAAACCCTAACGGCACAAGAAGCGTATGAGCCCCACATCTTATGCTCCCGTAACTCAGGCTGGCCAGAGTGACTGCTTTACACGCAGAGGGACGGTGGTTCGAATCCATCCGGGAGTATCATAGCGCCGTAGCTTAGAGGCAAGAGCACACGGTTTGGAACCGTGGGGGCGTCAGTTCGAATCTGACCGGTGCTATAATTCATAGAGGAGTGACCATGAAGATCGAGGAAATGAGTGAGCCTATCTTTTGTGAGCACTGCGGGCTATTACTGGATCAGTTTATCTTAATAGACGAGTTGTGGTGTCTATGTTGTGCTAATAACGATGGCACTATTTCGGACGAACAATTTGCCGACAAGCAACTGAAGAATTGGTGCCTCTACCACAGCTGGTTGTTGAATGAAGCTAGTAAGGTGTCTAACTTGATTATCCAAAGGAATAACGAATTACGTTTGACGCCATAGGTCCACGTTGGTGGACCCCTTGTTCGTAAGCAATGCCTTATAGTGTAACGGCAACACGTCTGGCTCTGGACCAGAAGACTCTAGGTTCGAATCCTAGTAAGGCAGTAGTGATCCGAGGATGTCTGGCAAACAGTACGGCTCCGACGCAACTTGGCGCGCTTGGCAAAATATCGGGTGGTAGGATCACTTATACGCCTCCGTGGTGAACGCGGTTATCACACAACTCTGATACAGTTGAGTAGAAGGTTCGAGTCCTTCCGGACGCATTAACAAAGGAGACAACATGGCAGCACGATCAGTAGTAGACGGAAAGCGTATGGTGTATGTGGATGGTAAATGGGTAGAGGACACACATTGGCCGGCCTTTGTGAGATACGCAGGACTATGGTGGGTTGGTGGTTTCTTAGGTATGTTAGGATTAGCTTTTGTTAACACATGGTTGACCGTCCCTTTCATAGTGGTTTTTGGTGGATTCACATATTGGAATGCTAGACGTTTGATAACGAAATACAACTTGCCGACCACGTTCAAACTAGGACCTGGTGACGTGGCATGTAAGTAAGGTTTTGGGGGCGAACTTTGGAATCGACAGGTGAACATCAGAAACAATGATTGCTATGCCGAAGGCTGCATCGTTAAAGCGCAAAAACCATAAGTGCAAACACGAAAGAAACTGTTGAGGCTACATGCCTTGGCACACGCGCGGTTCGCCCTACGTTCCGTTTCGTGTCGATTAAGGGAGCTTCCCGCAGCTTTGTAACGGGTTCGGAGTCGCTTTGCAGATCGGCTACAAGAAAAACCACTGCAGCGTTGGCCTAACACGTAGATAGGCACGGCTGTCAGTAGCCCAAACTGACTATGCATAGTAGACGTCGTCGTGGAACAGTCGCTTGGACGCGGGTTCGAATCCCGCCGCCTCCATTGTACTACTCTTAGGAGGGAATGTGGAAGACAGGATACGCGAGCTAGAGATGCGAATCATAGAATTGGAAGCTACGGTAGACCAACTGTTGCGAACGGTTGGATCCCAGCCGACGGTACGCAGTCCCTACGAACCTAGGAAATTGCCTAAACTCAGGGGTTGACAAACGTAGTACAATGTGTTATATTACTAGTTAGGAACCGAAGTGATGCAGCACCATAAGGTGAGTCAATATGGCCTGTGGCCCCAAGTCACACCACTGCATGTGGCCGATTGCACCCCGGTGCCCGCTACAATAGGCTCACAGTGTCGGTCGGTAAGAAAGTTTGTAAGTCGTCGTAGCGTAGCTCTTCTTACCAGTAATGCGGGTTCGGTTCCTTTAAGGTCCATTCGTCTAGTGGCCGAGGACATCAGGTTTTCAACCTGAAGACAGGAGTTCGATTCTCCTATGGACTATAAGTAAACCACAAACAAGGAGTATGTATGCTAGAGACTGCATTAAAAGTGTTAATGGTTCTAGTAGCTATTGGTATACCGGTTGGTTCTTTTGTTGTATTCAGACGCAGATCAGCAGCCCGAAAAGCAGCTGAGCTCGAAGGTACATGGAATAGCTAACCGTCTGTGGTGAACGTGGTTATACACGCCGAGAGGATTTAGAAATGTCTAACATACGACGTTATGTCTATAAAAGACGAGCTATAGCCTACAAAGGCGGTAAGTGTGAGCTGTGTGGGTATGACAAATGCGAGAGGGCATTAACGTTTCATCATCGCAACCCAGAAGAAAAGTCTTTCTCCATAAGCGGAGGCCATTGTCGTTCGTGGAAGAGCTTCTGCGCTGAAGTGGACAAGTGCGATTTACTATGTATGAACTGTCATATGGAGGTTCACGAACAGTTAGACAAAGAAGAACACCTGTACCAAGAAAGAGCAAGATTGCCTAACAAAGAGTGTTTGACTTGTGGCAAATTATTTCATGCTAGACGTGTCGATGCTAAATACTGTAGCACGCAGTGCTCGGGCAAAGCGGCACGAAAAGTAGAAAGACCTTCGAAGCACAATTTAGCGTTACTGATGACAGTAAATGGTTGGTCGCAACTGGGTAGAATGTTCGACGTCAGTGGGAACGCAGTCAAGAAGTGGGCCGTAAGTTACGGATTAGGAACGCGCGCCGGTAGCTCAGTGGTGAGAGCAGGGTCCTTATAAGGCTCAGGTCGTAGGTTCAATTCCTACTCGGCGTATTTTAGTAAGATAAGTCTTATAAACCGGAATAGAGGGTTCGGGTCCCTCCAGACGGACTATGCCTCTGTGGTGGAAATGGTAGACACGACAGGTTTAGGCCCTGTTGCTCGCAAGGGTGTGGGGGTTCGACTCCCTCCAGGGGCATTATCGCTGCTGTAGCTTAACGGTAAAGCGTTCGCTTGGTAAGCGGAAGGATATGGGTTCGACTCCCATCGGTAGCTTGCGCCTCTGTGGTGTAATTGGTAGGCACGGCAGGCTTAAGCCCTGCTGCTTTCGGGCGTGTGGGTTCGAATCCCTCCAGGGGCATGGTACACAATACCTTTTGCAAGGGGAAGAACATGGCGAAGTTGAAGCTAGGAATAGTGGCGGATGCAGGATCGCCGACAGGATTTTCAACAGTCACACATAACATAGCGTGGGCACTGCAAGAATCCGGTGAGTACGACATAGAAATTTTAGGAATCAACTTCGACGGCAAACCAAATGAATGGTCAAAGAAGTTGTCAATGTGGCCAGCACGTTTGGGCGGAGACTTTCTTGGAATAGGCTATGTCAGTCAGTTCTACGAAGAAGTGAAACCGGACGTGTTGTTTTTGTTTCAAGACTTTTGGAACATTTCACAATATCTACCGAGACTTCCTCAGAACGCTCCAGGTGTAGTTGCATATTACCCAGTAGATGCGCCGAATATTAAAGGACAGTACATGCTAGGTATGGGCGCTACAACAGCGACAGCATGCTACACAGAGTTCGGCGTACAAGAGTCAATGAGGGCAGCTAAAGAAGCCTGGAAGACAGTGCAGGAGCAGGCTGCTCAATCTGATTTGGATCTGCTGAACTTCATAACTGTGGAGATCGGCGGAATGAATGATAAAGTTGGTGACAAAGTTGGTGGAGGCCAGGTGATTGTGCCGGTGAAACGATTACGTCAGCTGTGCAAACCAGAAGGATACACGGTCATACCTCACGGAGTGGACGTATCAATTTTCCACCCAGTGCCGACAGCTGACGCTAGAGAGAAATTGAAGATACAAAAAGATTGGTTTGTTGTGGGCAATGTAAACCGCAACCAGTCCCGGAAACGTCAAGATCTGACTATCAGAGCTTTTGCTAAATTTGCGGAAGACAAACCTGATGCCCGATTGATCTTACATTGTGTGCGAAATGATCCTCGCGGATGGGATCTACATCAATTAGGCGTATACTACGGTGTGGATGATAAGATTATAATGACGCATGCGTTGTTCGATGGTGCACGGGCCACAGAAGAAGAGCTTAACTATATCTACAACAGCTTTGATGTTCAGATTAATACGTGTGGTGGTGAGGGTTGGGGATTGACGAACTTCGAAGGCGCAGCTTGCGGAACAGCACAGATCGTACCGGATTGGTCAGCAACAAAAGAGATCTGGGAAGGTACCGGCCTGCTGATTGATGTTGCTGAAGTGCGACATGAGATGTCGATGATCAACACCATGCAAGCAGTGATCGACTCTTCGCATGCTGCTTCGTTGTTGAATGAGCTGTACGAAGATAGGCTCAAACTTGCGAAGGTCGGAGCGGATTGTTTGGCTGTTACGCAGAGACCTGAATACAAATGGGAGAATGTAGGTAAGCAGTTTGATAAGCTGTTCAAAGCCTCAGCAGGAAAGCCGCCCAAGTCTGGTGAGGTAGCCTTAACTCATGACGGCGTACAGAAGTTGAAGAACGCTAAGAAAATGCAGTTTTCATAGAAGTAATGTCTCTGTGGCGTAACGGCAGCCGCGCTAGTTTCAAAAGCTAGTCCTTTCGGGGGTGAGGGTTCGACTCCCTCCAGAGACATTTGCCGACGTAGCTCAATGGCAGAGCGCTGGTTTATACGAGGAATTATGAATAAAGGTAACGGTCGATATATGCGTCGGTTACGACGAAAAGAAGGAAAGAGTTTTTAGCCTTCCTAGCTTAATGGCTAAAGCGATGCCCTTGTAAGGCATTAGATGGGGGTTCGAATCCCTCGGAAGGCTTGGGATGCGGGCGTTGGACCGATCCCCAACGATACAATGCTGAATAACTGACCTAAAGGCCAGGCAGCGGCGTGTTCCGCATCCCTTTGCCGGTGTAGCTCAACTGGAAGAGCATTCGTTTCGTAAGCGAAAGGTCAAGGGTTCGAATCCCTTCATCGGCTTACCTGAAAAGGGGAGTAAAGATGGCACGATTCGTAATGAGGATGAAATGTGTGTTGTGCGGCAAAGTGTACCGGCCGTCTCAGATAGTAGGAGGGTGTCCTAAATGCGGAAACGTCAGGTTTGATGGGTACATGAAACGTTGGTACTGGTGGCACCGACTAAAGGCTTGGATTGTTAAGAAACTGTAGCGACACTGCCCCGTCCACGAGGGTGGCAGCCGTTTCTAACTCGGTGAATCATGGGTTCGACTCCCATCGGGGCATTGGCAGTGCAGTATAAACCAAACCAGGAGGGAACATGACGTAGAAGGATTTGTTTTCAGATGAACGGCTAAGAGAAGTGTACCGTAATAGTGTTTGGAGGGCTGTGAATACTAAGACTGGTGAGATGGCAGCTGGAGGACAGTTGTTACAATTCGATAGTAAAAGCTCATACCTATTATGGCGAGCCGAATGGAAACGTGTTTGGAAACTACGAAGTGAAGAGCAGAAGAAGTTACGTATTACGTTGTCTAAGCCGCACGATGCGAAATCAGGTTGGCTACAGGGACAACGATATGTGAACAAAATGCATCTGCGGGTGTTATTGCAAGCACGGCGTCAAGGTAAGATCTTGTCGCAGCAGATGAAACAGTTAGTACTTGTAAGTTAAGATCACGGGTTCCGTGAGTCTGACTTGCGGAATCTTTGGATGGTTCCCATAATGGTATTGGAGCGGTTTGCTAAACCGTCAGGGCTACCGCCCTTTGCAGGTTCGAATCCTGCACCATCCGTACGGAAGTGATCCGAATGGTTGAGGGGCCCGTTTCGAACGCGGGTACGGCCTACGGGCTTTGCAGGTTCAAGTCCTGTCACTTCCTCTTGGAGAATCTGAGCATAGGTGGGCTCACCTGGTTTGAAACCAGACAGCCGAAAGGTTTGGGGGTTCGACTCCCTCATTCTCCGTAAACCGGCAGGTTGGTAGACCTTGTAACGGGTTGCGCGACGGCGTAATACTGATACAAAGGTGACACTAGAGGATAAACAGACAGCCCTCTGCCTCTTCCGGTCTTGGAAGCACCAGCCGATCGGAGACGGCAGCGCCCTGGAAAGGCGCCGGTCCTAACAGGCCTTGTGGGTTCGACTCCCACTGTTTCCGTTGACTCTAAAAGGAGGCAGTATGCCCAAGAAAGACGGAACAGGTCCAGAAGGAAAGGGCCCAAAGACCGGAAGAAAAGAAGGAAACTGTAAAGGCGCTAGTAATAAAGGACGAGGCCTAGGAAAAGGTCGCAGACAGGGACGCAAATCCTAAAATATTTGACAGAATGGATGAACGATGTCCAGGAGTACTTTAGTACTAAATTCGGCGTACCAACCTCTAGGGGTAATCACACCTGAAGAAGCTATCGCGTTGGTGTACCAAGAAAAGGCGTGGGTGTGGGTGGAAGATGACTCAAGACCTTATCGTTCGGTGCACCAAACCATTAACGCTCCTCTAGTAGCAATACTGTACCACTACGTCAAGCCTGACAGTCTTCAGTTCAAGTCAGAGAAGCTGGCCAACCCGAACCTCTTCCGAAGAGACAACCATCGCTGCCAGTACTGCGGCAGGTATAAGTCTGATCTCGAGAGTTGGGAAAAACTGACCAGGGACCACATAATCCCGCGCGATCGTGGAGGTCCTGACGTCTGGACTAACGTAACTACTGCTTGTTCAACGTGTAATCACGACAAAAACAACCGTACCCCAGCCGAGGCCGGTTTGAAACTACTAACACGACCGACCGCACCATCAACGTGGGTCATTCGGGGCAAGAATAAGCTATCTGCGGAGCAGCTACAGCTGGCTGAGGAAATATTGGGTATGCATGCATAGGAGATTGAATGAACGCTCCCTGGCCCAAGATTCCTTCCAAGATAAAAGGCGTAATAACTGATACCACAGTAAAAGTAGCACCTCCAGGCTTCGATGCTGATGCTTTCGAAGTACGAGGACTGTATGATGCAAGCCAAGAGCCGCCGGTGATTTATGTCGGCAACTGGCTGCCAACTCATGCCCAGTGGCAGGTCTTTATTCACGAATTACTGCACAAACTAGAGGATGATGCCGATCTAACCTTGATTGACAAGGACATTGACGATGAACCTTCAGGCAAGAACATCTATGACCGCTTAGCGACAGCGTTTTTGGCTACCTGGAGACTAAATAATTGGAAACTGCCTGGAGAATGAGCGTACTTGAACAAAGTACGCTTTTTCTTTGCGTAAAACCCTCGGTCAAGAGGACTTATTTATAGGGCGCTCTCACAGGAAGTAGTTACTACGCGGTTGCGGGAACAGGCATTTTAGAGCGTATCCTGCCTGCCTGCAGTGTTAGGAGGTAGCTGTGGGATTTTATGTTGCTGAGGCCGATTCGGCCGGTTTGATTAATCTTGGAACTGCGAGTCTGCTGACTCCGGGCCCTACCTACCCTGATTACCCCAATAGATTTGAAACTACTACACACGTTTCCCAAGACGGAAATGTGGTAGTTCAGGCACCCCTAAAAGACGAGCGTATTCGCCATTGGGTCTGGAAAAATTACCGTTATACGGTCAATAGGTATCCAGCATTGTTTAGTCAGCTATTACAGCTGCATTACAAGCTGCGCTTACAGGAAGATACCCCCAAATCCCCGTGGGTATTCCTCAAAGAGGATGTCAGCAACAACTTCGGCAAACTGGAATTTGCAGCTGGAGTATGGACGTTGAATGAAGATTACATTCGTGTCAAAGTAGTAGACGTCACGCAGAATGTAGCGCATGAGGGTGGGAATGTCAAGTACGACGAAACTCGTTTGTCGTTTGTGATAGACGATAATACCTGGAATGTTTTCTAGAGGTGGAATTTTATGCTAGCGCTACTTGATTCGGGAACATATAATACCTATCAATTAATAGACTGGCAGGTGGATTGGACAAACTCCAGCACCACTGTCACTGAGGACGGTATTGGCTTCAAACTAGGAGCTCCTGATGCGTCCTTTACACATGCAGATATGGTGGCTGAGCCAGCGATCAGTGCTGATACGTACTTTACTGACAACGTTACTCCAGTCTTTGATGGCTGGGGACGAGCTCCGTTAGTGTCAGAGTACTGGGAATCTGGTGCACCTATAGGTATCACTACGGCCCGACGAGCAGTACTCTACTGGAGGGGCAAGATAGCAGCGGATTCCTCCTGGTTAGAAGGAACAGGCGACATATGGCTGGGCTTCGCCGGTAGCGGTTCTGTCAAAGTGATCCATGACGGTACCATCGTACTTGCTGGGGCTCCTTTGGATACTGATTCGATCCGGTACACCTCTCTTCTCGACGTAACTGAAGACGATGTCATAGAGATCTATTACTGGCAGCTAAACGAAGCATGGGGCGGCATCGTAGGTAAGTATATTCCACAACCAACTGTGACTGACACTACCCCTACCACAGCTATGTACCGTGAAGCTCCGGTTATCTCGGCTTCCTTGTTGCCTTACGAGGCAGAGACGCCTGGTGTCACACTGCCGCGCGTGACGTCGGCCGACTTGTCGGTAAACAGTCCTAACGACGCTTCAACCATGAAGTTTACTGTACCATTGGCCTCCAGTGATGAGACACTGGGTTGGTCAGTAAGCAATTCACCTCGGGTTATACAACACTACGACGGCACTGATACGCACACACTAAGAAGGTACAACTTAGTCACTTTGAGTGGGGGATTTCAGGGTGAGCTGTATGACCGATTCACGGGGTACTTGAACAACTTCCAAGAGAGTGATGGCAAAATTACAGTTGAGTGCTTCTCTACAGATCGTCGTCTTGCGATGGCCCAAGTTGAGAACTACCCAGATCGCATGAGCTATCTTACCTTTGGTTACTTCAAGAAAGAGACTTCTTCGGAGCCTGTACAAGACATTCCAGCATATGACGCCTGGCCTTTAGAACATGCTATCAAAGATTTGTGTTACAAAGCAGGCGTGGACCCAAAGCGCTTCGCTGCTGTACGACAATACAACAATGCTGGTACGCTGACTGATAAAGAAGACTTATTCGCCGGAACCAAGTCCAAATTGTTCAACGCTACCAGTGTGAGTGGAGATCTGATCACTCTTCAACGACAGTCACGATACGGCAACTCAGGCTTGGGCTTCAATGAGCATAAGTCTGCTGACGAAGCCTACATTTACGGTCCCGATACTGCTAAAACGGTGATTGATTGGGTGCGGGCTTTGGCGGATGGGTTGGGCTATGATTTCCGAGTAAATGGGTCTGGTGACTTTGTGTTGAGCTCACGAAACAATCCTCACCGTGCGTCTGAAATCACTGAAGGCTCATCAGTTTTCAATGCTGGTGCATATGGAGGATTTTACCAGAATCTGACCAGTTCTTTCACTGCGACCAACAAAGTATATGCGTCACGAATCGACTTGGTTGTAGGTAGACACGAAGATCTGGGTGAAGTAGACTATACAGTGTACTACGGAGATGGTGTAAATTCTGGAACGGTGGCCAGTGCAGGTACAATGGACATATCTCTAGCTGGAGACACCACAGGCACCTTCTTGTACGATGATCGTTTCACTTTGAGCGGCGACAACGCTGCCATTGTGACGCTGCATACAGGTGATTGGCGTTGTTACGTTGTAGAGTTATCTGAAGGCGAGGGAACGCAGTGGTGGCTGGATACACTGTTGCTGTACGATCATGACCCAGCAACAAGCCAGTACGCGGAGTCCTTTAAGACCAACAAGGCTGCACTGAGCTTGGTTACCGACTCTCAAGCAACAGACGCTCGCAATAGAGTTGTGGTTATAGGTAAGCGCAAGTCCGCAGTGACCGACAGTGCGAAGTTTCGTAACCCAAACAACCCTTCGAGCGAGTTCGCAGTAGCAGTGGGAGCCGATCCCGGCAGTATTTGGGACCCTACTACCGACAATTACGTAGGAACCAAACTGTCAACCATCATAGTGGACGATAAAATTGCTGATCAAGACTACGCTGACTGGGTAGCACAGACGCTGTTGGTACGCCAGTGTGCGCCAGCTCCGGCACCTGAATTTACTCACACTTTGATCCCAATAATGGAACCCCGCGATCCGATAACTGTAGCTGACTCGGCATACGGCACCGTTACGGACGATGTTCAGGCCTGGGTAGTGGGATACACAGAGAAGTACACCGTGTCTGAGGCTATTAGCAGTATACGGGCTACTTCTTACAGTGAGATTCCTAGTTATGAGCCAAAAGAAGACATTAACCTAGCAACGCTGGACAGTCAGTTCGGAGGAAAACCAGTGGCCGGGCTGTCTATCACTTATACATCACTAGACAACGTGGTAACTGACT
>JAHOYU010000058.1 GCA_019038625.1 Candidatus Latescibacterota bacterium
CAGAAATATCACCAGTCCGATCACATAATTACCCTGCACAACGAAGTTGCCGAAGGAGGATATCACTTCTCCCGCGTATCCTCTCGACAGGATAAGCCTGGTTGATGCAACGTTAAGGGCCAGCCTGAACATCGTCACAATAAGCAAAAGAGAGGGAAAGACCGAGAATTCCAGGGGCTCCCTGACATAGATCGTCACGAGAAGAATGATCAATCCGAACGTTATATTGAAAGTAAGGAGGATATCGAGGACCATAGGCGGTACTGGCATTACCATCAATCCGACGATACCGATCATTCCGAACGCATTGAGCAGGTTCGAACCTCCTGACAACTTTTCTATGATCGATTTTTTCAGTATTGCTTCAGCCACACCTGTCACCTTTCACACCGGATTTGTCATCTCCGGTTCTTGTCCTTGAGGCTGTATACGTACGCGAGTATCTCTGCCACAGCCTTGAAAAGATGGACCGGGACGAAACCTCCGATCTTGCACGCCTTGTACAAAGCCCTTGCAAGAGGTTTGTTCTCTACGATTGCTACTCCATTTTCCAAAGCGATCTTCTTGATCTTCTCAGCCAGGAGTTTCCTGCCCTTGGCTACGACTTTCGGAGACTGCATGCCCTGGGAATATTTTATAGCTATGGCGAAGCTCGTCGGATTCGTAATGACTGCGTCGGCAGTCTTTACGTCTTCCATCATGCGGCGCCTGGACATCTCCCTCTGGATGCTCCTGACTCTCTCCCTTACAAGGGGGTCCCCCTCGGTCTCCTTCAACTCGTCCTTTACTTCCTTCAGTGTCATTTTTATCGATTTCTCGTGCTGCCAGTACTGAAACGCGTAATCCAGCGCGGCCACGATTACCATCACGACGAGGGCTCGGACTACTACGATCAACGCTACCTGCAGGTACGTACCTATCAGGTCGGGTGATGAAGACATCGAAAGAGCGAGTATCCTGTCTATCGTGGGACGCAGGCCTCTATACGCGATGTAGGAGATCACCCCGATCTTGATGAGCCCCTTCATAGTCTCGATCACGGATTTCCATGAGAATATCCTCTTGAAGCCTTCGAGAGGATTGATCCTTTCGAGCTTTGGTGTAAGAACGTTCGTGGTCACATGGAATCCGACCTGACTGAGATTCACTCCCAGCCCGGCCACGATGATCCCGAGAAATACGGGAAGGACTATCGAAAAAAACGAACTAAAAAGGCCTTTGGCTATCGAAACGATATTAGCTATTTCTACGGTCGCGGGCGAAGTGTTGAATGAACTTCTGAATATATGTTCTATTCCAGACACGATGTGTCCATGCAGTCCGAGAAGAAGCATGGTGCCGGTGGCAAGAATGATAAGCGAATTGACCTCCTGGCTTCTCGCCACCTGCCCCTTGTCTCGAGCCTCGCGTCTCCGCTTGGGAGATGCCGATTCAGTCTTCTCGCCTGCTCCACTGCTTTCAGCCATGCTTCACCTCCTTCCGGTCAGGAACCGAGTACTGCAGCCAGATCGACCGGGATTCTTCTGAAAAGGTCGATAAGCGCTTTCGTGATGTAGGGCACAGATAATACGAGGCCAAGCAGCCCCACGAACAATTTCAACGGAAATCCGACTATAAAGATGTTCATCTGGGGAACGGTCCTCGCGATCACTCCAAGAATCGTACTGACAAGCAGAAGGAGGACGATCATTGACGCCGCGAGTTGGACTGCCACGGTAAAGATGCTGCCTGAGAGTTCAATGAAAGATCTCAGGCTTTTAAAGGGGAATGTCATCGCGCCCGCTGGAAAATAATCGTAGGAATCGAGCATGCCGTTTATGAGCATATGGTGGCCGTCGATAGAAAGAAAAATGACGATCGCGAACATGTAATAAAACTGGGACACTACCGATATGTCGCCCCCCGCGGTCGGATCGACGATGTTGGCCAGTCCGAGCCCCATCTGCGCTCCGATCAACTGCCCCCAGAGCATGACCGAATAAAAGATAAACCCAGTGGTAAGGCCGAGAACCAGGCCTATCATTACCTCGCTTCCCACTCCCAACATCAATCCCCCCGCGGTCGCCAGCCTGGCGTTCTGCTCCAGTGGATGGATCACCATACTGAGAAGGACCGCGAGAATGACGGCGAACCCTATCTTCCACTGTGAAGGTAAGAACTTGGCACCGAACACGGGCATAACGAAAATAATGGTAGCGACCCTTACAAGAATAAGGAGAAACCAGATCATATCGGATATGTTGTAGCTGAGATCAAACATCTTTCCTCACTAAAGCTGTGCTATTCTGGTGAATATCTTCGTCATAAACGAGACCAGTATCCTGAGCATCCAGGGCATAAAGATCACGATCGCCAGTGATACGGCGAGGATCTTCGGAACAAACACAAGTGTCATCTCGTTGATCTGTGTGACCGCCTGGAATATCCCGATCAGCATCCCGACGATAAGGCCAAAAAGCAGCATCGGCGAAGCTACAAGCAGAGTCACGTAAAGCGCGTTTTTCCCGATCTCTATCACGGCATCAGTAGTCATCTCATCACCTATCCCAAAAATCCGGTTATAAGGGACTGGACCAGCAGGTGCCAACCGTCCACAAGGACGAAAAGCAATATCTTGAACGGCAGCGATATCATCACCGGGGGAAGCATCATCATACCCATAGACATCAGGACACTCGCCACGACCATATCTATGACCAGGAACGGCAGGTAAATAAGAAAACCGATCTGAAAGGCTGTTCTGAGTTCACTGATCACGAATGCTGGAATGAGGATAGAAGCCGACAGAGTCTCCGGAGTGACCGGCGCGTCCGCTCCCTTCATTTTCATGAATAAAGCTATATCCTTTTCCCTTGCATGCCCCAGCATAAACGTTCTGATCGGGACGAACCCTTTCTCTACCGCTTCGTCCCTCGTGATCTCCTCACTGAGATAAGGCTGAAGTGCAGTATCGTTGATCTCTGTGAAGGCCGGCATCATGATGACCGCCGTCAGAAAGATCGCAAGTCCTATAAGGAGTTGAGCCGGTGGCATCTGCTGGGTTCCCAGAGCCTGTCTTATGAAACTGAAGACTACAATTATCCTGGTAAAAGAGGTCATCATTACCAGGATTGCGGGAGCAAGAGAAAGGACTGTAAGTCCCAGAACGATCTCGACAGGCAGGCTGAGTCGTTTCTCTCCATCGCCTTCCTGTCCGGTCGTCAATCCAGGCAGGGATATATTACCCGTTCCTTGTCCTGATTGCTCCTGGGCAAATGCCGTCGTCGACAAGACGACGATCATCACAAGAACGACAACTGCAGGAATATGAATCTTTTTTCTTTCTTTCAAATCCGGTTCTCCATGCTCTCTCAATGATCCTCAAAGGGAAAAGCTTTCCCTGTATCAAGGGCAATTGATATGCCACAGCGGAGAGGAGGAAAATGAAGGAATCGGAGAGGAAAAATATTCCTCCCTGTGTATCATGCTGTCATCAAATGTGATGTGAAGGTGAATCAGAAAGTCAGGGGGAAGAATCTGCAGTACCCCGGGGATTGTTTCAGTCGGAAACAAAATCGGAGCTGAAAAACCGGCAAATAATCATCCTCTGGATGATCACTTGGCGCTCCGCTTCAACGCAGTGATGTCGGTGAGATGGCGGATGAAGTTCCTGGCCCTGGAATCGGGCTGCTCCGTCTCGATCTCGGAGGGCTCGAACTCGGCTATCGATGAGACCTGCTGAGGAGTGACGCCCAGAAGAAGGACCCTGCCGGCCACCTCGACCATGCACAACCGGCTGCGTTGCCCCAGGGTGCATGAGCCGATCACATTCATCGATTCGCTCCGCTTTCCTCCGCTCTTCATCATAAGCCGTTTCAGAAAGAAGATCGAAGCATATATCAGCATCGCAACGACAATAATCGCTGCTATGAGCCTGCCTGCGCTCGGTACGATCGAATCACTTTCCGAAGCGATGGCAACTCCTGGAGATATCATTATTACGAATGTCGTAACCGATCTGCATATATTCTTCATAGTCGCGCTCCTGCCATTACAAACGACTGATCAGGCGTGTGATCCTTATTGCAAAATTACCGTCCACCACCGTTACTTCACCTTCGGCGAAGAGTTTCTCGTTCAGGTACAGGTCAACCGTATCTCCGGCTTTCCTGTCGAGTTCCATAACCATTCCGGGATTGAGGTTCATGATCTCTTCGACAGATCTCTTCGATCTTCCCAGCTCGACCCTGACCGTCATATCGACATCCATAAGCATACTTATATTGTCGACACCGGTCGGCTGCTGCACATTCTGCGGGACGGCCGCAGCCGTAAATTCCTCCAGAACCTGCTCGGGAGCCACCCCGCCCTTTTCGAGCTCGTCAATCACGCTGGAAATCGATTCGTCGACCATGTCTTCACCTGTCCCGTCACTATCCGATAAATTCTGTCCGGCCAACTGGCCAGTTTCTGGACTATTTTCGGATTCTGAACCCGTTTCCATGTCCTCTGCTCCGGTTGACGCAACATCCGGACCATCCACATCACCGGCAAGGTCATTATCCCGGGCGGCATCCTGACCGGCAATATCCTCTACGATCTCTTCTCCTGTCGTATCAATATTGTCCGGTGTCTCAGTAGTTTTTTCAGTCGCCACCTCCGCCTCCTTCGATATTTACAGATGTCCATCTTACGGCTTTCTTGCCATTTACAAGACCGGGTATCCCCTTGAATTTTCTTTTTCCCTCGATGACAATATCCACCGGGTCCGTGACCCTGTTATCCAGCACTACTACATCACCTTCCCTTAGATTCCTTACCTTTGAAATCGGTATCCTGGTCTCTCCGATATCGACTCTCACCCCCAGAGATACTCTCCTCAATGTATCCTTCAATATCTCGACATCCTGCTGGCGTTCCTCAGGAGAGCGTTCGGGCTGTTCATCCACCGGATCGAGAAGTTCGATGACGGATTCAAACGACGAGATAGGTATGCCGAAATGGATCATCCCCGTAAACTGCCCCATGTTTATCTCAAAATCCAGAGTAACGACCCTCTCGCTGCTCGCGCATATGTTCACGTATTCGGGATTGTGTTCTATCCTCGATACGGCTGGTCTCATATCGATGAATCTCTTACTGCCCGCAGCAAAATCAGCCAGCAGTTTTTCCATCACTCTGGTGGCTACCCTGATCTCGATCTCCGTAAATCCTCGCTGTTGATCGAGAGTCTCTCCAGAGCCGCCCATCAACTTGTCCACCAGAGAGAATATGATCGGGGCTTCGATCTCCAGGACACTCTGCCCCCTGAGAGGATTGAGATTGACAATACCCAGACAGGCCGGGTTGCCGGCATCGTTCACGAATTCCTGAAAAAGGATATGCCTCGGTTCCAGAGGAGTAACGGTGATCGACGCCCTTAAATATGTCGACAGGGTCATAGACGCCGCCTTTGAAAATCCGTCACTGATCGTCGCGAGATTGTTTGTAAAACTTCTCGACAAAGAGTGAGGTTTCGTAAAATCATACGACACGGAATCGATTATCGAACCGAGATTGAATGGTTCTAGATCGATCGTCCCGGTCTGGATAGACCCTATCAGGTCGTTCGCTTCAGCCTGTGATAACAGCCTCGACACGTCTTCTCCTCTACTGAATCACGAAATCTGAAAAATAGAGCTGCATAATATCGCCTGTGATCAGTGATTCATTGATCCGGCGCGTAATGTCCACTTTGAGAAGATTCCTCTCCTCCAGAGTATCGATGTCCGAGACTTTCTTGCCGGACAGAAGCGATATCACATCGTCCCTGAGCTGCGCATGTCTTTCCGTGACCTCATCCTTGACATCGTTGTCAGGGACTTCGACCCCTATTGTCATCTTGAGATAATAGAGCTTCTCGCGTTCCTTGAGATTGACGACGATATTCTCCAGCATCACGATCGTTCCACGCGTTTTTTCCTCTGCCAGGACTTCTTTTTCCTCCACCGGTCGAGCATCCACATCGGCTTTGTCACTACCGAGCATCTTGACCATCATAAGGGCGATCAATGCCTGGAAGACCACGATTATTGCTATAAGCACAATAGGGTTTGCCAACAGGTTCTTCTTTTTCTTTTTCTCTTTCTCCTCGACTTCGCCTTTTTCTTCATCAGCCATTATTTTCCTCCTGGATCGGTAATCCCCTGAGATCTCTGATTTTCATCATCTCCTTGTAATCAACGAATATCTCGACTCGCCTGTTCTGACTCCGATTCTCATCAGATGTGTTCTCTATGATCGGGTGATATTCCCCCCGCCCGATCGCCGTCAGCTTGATGCCCGGAACTCCGCTGGAGTTCATCAACCGAAGGACACTGATCGCCCTGCCTGCCGAGAGTTCCCAGTTCGATGGAAACTTCGAAGTATTGATAGGGATGTCATCCGTGTGACCCTCTATCCTGATATCGGATTCAAAATCGATCAGCATAAACGTCAGTTTCTTCAGTATCTCCCTTCCCGTATCATTCATCTCCGCCCTTCCCACGGGAAAAAGGACCGGATCCTCCATCCTTATCAACATACCCTCGTCGGTCTCGAACACTTCAATGACTTCGTCGAGCCCTTCGTCTTTCAAATACATTTTAAACTCGTTGAATTCCTCTCGGATCCTCTCTATCTCTTCATCATATCTCTCGGTCTTGGTCAAATTTTCCATCCTTAAGGGCGTCGAATCAAAACTCATGACTCCGAGAGCGCCAAGAAGCGATCCCATAGCCTCACGGAATTTCGATTCTGTAATCGAAGACATGCTGACAAGCATCACGAAAAAACAGAGCAGAAGTGACATGAGGTCGCCGTAGGTGACCATCCATGCGGGAGCCCCCTGTTCGCCGGCTTTGCATTTTTTCCTGCCCTTCCTGGCCATATCTCTTCTCCTAGGCTTTCTTGTCGTCCATATCTATCAGGGCTCTTTCCCGGGGAGATACGAAAGCCTTAAGTTTCTCGCCTACCACTCTCGGTGTGTCTCCAGACTTGATTGCCATAATACCGTCGAGGATCAATTCCATCCTCTGGATCTCCTTCATCGACCTGCCTTTCAATTTCTCGGCGAGAGGGAGGCAAACGAGGTTCGCCGCGAAAGCCCCATAGAATGTGGTGAGCAGGGCTACGGCCATACCGGGGCCTATCTTGCTCGGATCGTTCATCTGACTGAGCATCTGCACCAGTCCGACCAGCGTGCCGATCATTCCGAATGCGGGGAAAAAGGTGGCCATGGTCTTCAGAATGTTCTGCCCCTCCTCGTGTCTGCTCTCCACCGAAGCCATCTCGTTATACATGATCGCGCTGAGCAATTCCGATTCGGTACCATCGACAGCCAGCATCAACCCCTTCTGCAGAAACAGGTCCTCTTCATTCTCTGCCTCTTCCTCCAGGGAGAGCATTCCCTCTTTTCTGGCTTTTTCCGCGTAACCTACAATCGACGTTATCGCCTCGCTCAGAGTCTTGTCCTTGTGCATGAAAGTCTTCATCGTGACACTGAAGACCCTGAACATGGTCTTCAGCGGAAAACTGATCAATGTAGCCGAAAGTGCGCCACCGATCGTCGTCAGAAGTGAAGGTACGTTTATAAATCCGGCCGCGTTACCACCCTGGATGATCGAAATGGAGATCAGGCTGAGTCCTACAAGCAGACCTATGATCGTCGCGAAATCCAATTTACCCTCCGCAATCGCAGTATTATTACCCGACTGTTATTCCAAATCCTCTTCGTGTATATCGCTATGGTGTCTCCAACCCTCGCCCCCGGCGGGGACGGCGTATACCGGGAACCTGCTCCTGTACTCCATCACCCTGTTCAGGACTTCGTCCAGTGTCTCTCTGACCATGATCTTCCGCCCGGTCGTAAAACTGATGATCGTATCGGGCGTTTCTTCAATTTCCTCTATGAGGTCAGCATTCACGATCAATTGCCTGCCGTCAAGCCGGGTGACTTTGATCATATTTCAACCTACTTCTTGAGATTTACAAGCTCGGTCAACATCTGATCACCGACGGATATGATCCTGGCATTAGCCTGGAACCCCCTCTGGGCGATGATCATCTCTGTGAACTCGCCGGCAAGATCGACATTAGACATCTCGAGCTCTCCCGGAGTGATCATCCCGCGAGCGTTGGTGCCGGCATAAACAAAGTTTGCCGTTCCGCTGTTCGGGCTGAAGATGAACATATTTTCCCCGACCCTGTTCAGGCCGCTTGGGTTGTTGAAATCGGCCATGACGATCTGGGCAAGGTCCCTGTTTGTTCCGTTCGAGAACTGGCCATTTATTATACCGCTTCTATTAATCGATATGGTCTGTAGAGTGCCCATCCCCATCCCGTCCACATCGTTCATACGTACCGAGTAACCCTGTGTGAACTGGGAGAGGCTGCTCGTAGAACCTACATCGCCAGGATCGAGCATTACAGATGAAGGGGCAGCACCATTACCCCAATCCACTTCGATCATGCCCGTTGCTCCGTCGGTAGTAAAAGAAGAGAGAAGGCCGCCCGATGTAAACCTGGCCACACCGGTCGAACCGCCGGTGATCTGACCGATCCCGTCTACCGAAGCTGTCCAGTTCCAGATATTCACGTCCGGGACCTTGTTGAACGAGACCATCAGGTTGTGAGTATTACCGAGCGAATCGTAGACGATCGAAGTCACATCAAAGACATCACCGTCCGAAGCAGCCTGGATCTCCAGAAAATCAAACTCTGTGATGTTATCGCCTCCTTGTGATATCTCGATCCCACCGATGGCATAGGCCTCACCGATATCTCCTGT
>JAHOYU010000059.1 GCA_019038625.1 Candidatus Latescibacterota bacterium
TATCTACCCCGATTACCAATCGGAGACCTGCTATGTAGGCATACAATCCGAATAGTCCCCCACTCCTCCCGCTGAAAATTTGTACCGCCATGCTGCCGAAGGCGGTGGAATCTATAAGGGTCGCCGTCTCGCTCATTCGTCGTTGACACCGGGAATAGAAATTCTTATACTTTGCGATCTACGATCCAACAATTTAGACGATGGAGCGCGCCGGTATTCTCGTTTTCCGAACCAGCGGCCACGCGATGAAGGCGATGGATCTATTTCTCAGTGTCGGAGGCACGATTTGAGGCCTTTTTACAGAACATTATTCTCTCTGATCCTTTTTGCCATCCTCTTACCCCGATCCTCACCCTGCTCCGAGGACAGGCCGCCGGAAAGAGGCGGAAAGGTAAAATCGCTCGGGCTTCCCCGGAGGATTAAACCGTACGCGGGAGTCGAATGGGGATTCTACCGCCCTACGCAGGACAATTGGGGCTTCTGCGGCCGGATGAACGCCGGCTTCTACGTCGACATCCTCAATCCCGCTATCAGCATCCTTGGCTTCAGGACCGAAGGGTACTGGGGCAACAGGGACACAAAAATGGACGGTGGTCTGCGGAGCATGCTCGATATGCCTCACTTCCATTTTTCCGCCGGTGTCGATTTCAATATCAGAGACAGAGAGACCGATTTCATACTGATGATGTCACATCCGCTTGTGCGCGGGGGATTGTTCGATCTGGGAGGAAACGTATACGCTGACTGGCTTCCGGGACGGGACAACACGGTCCATTTTGGGCTGACTGTTCCGCTCGGACAGCGCAATCTGGGCAAGACGAGGACCCAGCAGGCTTTCGTCAAATTCCACAACCCACCGGTCACGCCCGTGCACCTCGAAAACCGTCAGCCGGCCCTCGATGATGCCCTCTCAAATATTTCTGTGCATATTAAATGGATCAACATACTCACTGTGCCGTTCAGCGATCAGAACGGCTTCCATACAGGCGGGATAAAGAAGTACGAGGAGAAACTGGACGAAATGAAGTCGCATCTCGCCCACCGTTCCTTCAACGACGATATAGACGACTATCACTCCGAACTTTCACGCGCCTTCTCGATCGCGATAACCGGTCTGCCTTACGGGCGAGGCGAAAGCATTTTTCTCGGCAGAGAAATCTGCGCGAAGGCCAGAGAGATAATTCTCAGAGAAGTCATCTTCCCTTACAACAGGCTTCTGGGACAGAGAAAACGCCACGACTCGACAAGAGAATTCGCATCTTACGCAAAAGGCTCTTTCGTCAGGTGGCTACACACTTCTTCGGCAGTAACTCCCGAGTGTATAGAATCGGTGCGGTACGTCTTCTGGAGGCTGCTCGATCTTATCGAGGAGAACCGGAAGTTCTCTGCGAAGGAGTGCAACGACGGCCGCATCGTATGGATACCTCTCCAGTATGCCTTGCGCCCGGAGCAACATGACTCGCAGCAGGAAATGGACGACCTGATTGCGGAAGCCTCGGGCGAGCAGTTCACCGAAGGAAACTGGATCTGGTACATAGTCAACGAGCAGTTCCAGTACGAGCTCACAAAGATGATCCTCGAAGCGAAGGATTATCACATTCTCTGGATACACGATATCAGGGGAAAGACCCCCGATGGCGATCCTGACGCACTTTCCTTCTACCAGATCAAGAACGGCTGGCTAAAAGCTCTGACCGAGAGCGTGCGCCGCTACGACGAAACAGGCAAGATACCCACCTACATGATCTTTCTGGACCAGTTCTTTTACGAAGTGAACAAAAGCAGGTTCTGGATGAAGCTTCTTCAGGATCCCCTCACCTGTGATCTCGACTTTCCCGAGGAATTCAAGTGGATGGAAGACGAGATAGAAAAGGCGCAGGATGACCTGCGACAGGCTGTCGCGGACTCCAAACTTCTCCAGCAGGAAACCAGCCAGTATGGCGAAGACTGGTTGAAGAACCTCATAAAGATTAATGTCAATATCACGAACCCCTCGGATCCGTCCTTCTTCACCGGGCAGATACTTCCGCTGGTCGGCTTTCCAGACAATTTTATCCGTGATCACAGAAAGATATCGTTCTTTGACATAACCGAGGACGACCCCTACAGAGGAAGAGCGATCTACACGGGGATGGGAGTAGGCGAGCACTACGCCGGCGCCACCTGGGAAGACAGAGCGATAATGGCAGTCGGCCCTGCTCTCCTCTCGCTGAAGAAGGATGCGAGGCAGCTCCTGCTCAACCACGGCTTCAAACCCGAGGAGATCCCCTGGCCGCTCAGGGCGGGGGAAAAACCATCCTCGTACCAGGCCAGGATCGACTCGTTCATCGAGACAACCTCCGAGGGTGCGACAAGCAGGTTCGAGATGCATTCGAAAGCGGTACAGCTGCACAACCAGACCGGCTACAACCCGAAACCGATAAACGTCATGCGGGCGGTCACGTGGAGCCTCATGCCGCCTGGCTCGGTCTTCAAGATCCCCGACTCGCTCTGGAACTCCTCTTTCTACGCCTCGATACTGATGGGAAGCTCGTTGAGGGGATGCCGCGTATATGTAATAGCCCCCTCTCTCTCCTGCGCGCCGAGCAACGGTTTTCCACAGATGGCAAGAGCTCACGAGATGCTTACTCGCCTTGTGATATTTCAGCAGAAGATGGCCGCCGAGTTGGAAATTTGCAGAGGGGAGTTCAGGACGGGCCTGTACGATCCACAGGTCGCCGTCGGCGATCTTATGGGAAGGATAAACGCGATCAGAAAATCCTTCAGGGATAACCCGTTCCTGATGGAATTGTACAATTTTGACAGGGATGTGCCCCTGCTCGTAGAATCTATCGATTCGATGCTCGCAACTACCGGACAAGAGGTCAACTACCTCGTCGACGACCCCGCTCTCAGCCGGCCTGCGCTGCATATGAAAAGTGGTTTCTTCGCATCCCGCGAGGGCTGGGACGGACTGATGTCGAGACCGGAGTGGCTCGATCTTTACCGTGAATACACAATCCACAGGGTAAGCCAGCTCAGCGACCAATTGGAAGCGGGCAGCGACGACCTTCCCCGGGCCCTGGTCGATATTGGCGTCCCGATGCTGAGATCGTTCCTCGAGGACCTGACCCCTGAAGAGCGTGAAAAGGTAATCTACTACCTCCATGTCGGCTCGGCGAACATGAACTTCCGGTCGATGATTCAGGACGGCGAGGTGATGTTCGTCGTCAGCGGCCTCCAGTCGATATTCGCCCTGATAGATTTCATCGAACTGATGGGCCTTACGACATGGGTCGACGATCAGGAGACGCTCGACAGCCTCCTCCCCCCGCCTTCCAACTTCAAACGGCTTATAGGCCGGATGATAAAGATAATGGTCTGAGCCCGGTGTCAGCTGTGTCGGAAAGTGTTGAATATCCTGTAATTAATCACTCAGCATCAACTATGGCGTTGTATGCTATCGGGGTTGAATAATATTCGATTCACTTCAAGGTATCATCCGGCAGTATTGTACACAGATTAACAGTCTAACAACCTTCGATTCATCCGCGGGCTTTCCTGGCGCGACGGCTGCAATCGAGAGTTAGATGGTTCCTCAAGGTGCTTCATAGACTTCATAAACCCTTTTTACCACGTCTTTCCCATTATTGGAGATCCTAAAGTCCCCGACAACCTGTTCAGAGTATTCCCAGTTTCGATTCCAAAAACCGGCAATAATGACAGTGTTACCATTAGGGTATAATGGAATCGATGGCTTGAATTCCCCGAGATAATGCTCATAACATTCAGATGATTCTAAATCTAGGGTATACAAATATGTATTGTTGTATATGTTGCACCATGGCCTCTTAGCATCTTCTGGTGTTCCGTCTGACACGTTCATAGTCATAAAGAAGAATGATCCATCGTACGCAAACCCAAAATACTCTCGTATTGCCCCATCTCTTTCCATCTCTCTTTCAACTCTGTACATCCAACTTTTTCCATGAATACTTATCCCTAACGTATCAATCAGTTCAGCATGATAATCTACTTTTTCACCTTTTTCATTCTTCCACCAAGGTCTGTATAAAATCGCGGCAATTCCAGTGTTCGATACTTGTGGATTCCGCGAAAACGCCTTTTCTCCAGTCCAATATATTCTTCCGGTTCCATCCATAAGACAGTAACTAGCGTTGCCACTTGGAACCCATTCACGAGTATGCATCCCCACAAGAAGACAAAACTTCCTATTAGGAGATAAGTACCCACATATGTGTTCTCCGTATATATTTGGAGGTTCTTGTTCTGAAGGCCAATCTAGACCGATTTGTCTTGCTATCCAAGTTGCGGCATAAATATTCGCATTACCACCTCGAAGCACTTCCATAGCTTCTTCGACCGATTTAAACTGATACAATTCAACACCACTTTGTGTGAAGCCCGCAGATGAAGCGATTAATAGAATTATTGCAATAATGCGTCTCATTCTTTTACACCATCTAACAACCTTCGATTCAGCCGCGGGGTTTCCTGGCTCGGGACCTGCTCTGCAGGCGCCGTGACAGGGAAGAGCCGACGGCTGCAAGCGAGAGTTAGCTGAGCTTTACGGCTGTGCCGTACACCAGCAGTTCGGCAGCACTGCCCACAACACTCGTAGTCATATAACGAACATTTATGACTGCATCGGCTCCCATTTCTGCAGCCTTAGCTGTCATCCTCTCGGTGGCGATTACCCGAGCACTCCCCATCATCTCTGTATATTCAGTCAATTCCCCACCAAGGATCAGCCTGATTATGGCAGACAGGTCTTTTCCAAGCCATATGGCATATACCGTGTGTCCCTGGACCAGACCGAGAATCTTAACAATTTCTTGCCCGGGCAGTACATCGGAGTTCAACAGCAGAACCGTGCGATCAGACTCAGTAAACAGCAGCTCTTCAGCTGATGCCTTTCGTGTTCTTTGTTCGAGAGCCAATGTTATTAAGACCACGAGGATGCCCCCTAGTAGACAGAACACCGCTATCTTGAGCCACCAGGGCACGACTGGATCGTCGGCAACCATCAAGTGCCATGGCATCCCCACAAATACAGTAACGAACAACCCGAGCACGAATGCCAGTGAGCCAATCTGTCGAAGTACTTTCATGCCTTCTCCCTCCTATACTGTCAGCTAACAACCTTCGGTTCAGCCGCGGGGTTTCCTGGCTCGGGACCTGCTCTGCAGGCGCCGTGACAGGGAAGAGCCGACGGCTGCAAGCGAGAGTTAGCTGGTTTAGTACTTGTTCATTATTGTTTTAGAAATAGATACATTCATTTCATATTTCCAATATACGTTCCTAATTATTTGATGGTGGCATCCAAGTAATTGCGTAACGTAGACCAAGTATTGGGCTCTCGACTTGAAGTTGTGCTATTCTGTCTTTGAATTGAAATTTACTAATAATACGTTTTGTCTCTCCTTGATGCACGATCTCTGAATCACCAATAAATACGAGAGGAGACGGTCCGGGATTCATTTCTTTCATACACTCTGGAAACTCAATTGTAAGAACTAATTCATCTGTAGGAACATTTGCTTCGACTATTGAGTATTCTTGTTTCCAGTCAGAATGTTGATAGGTTTCAACCGCTTCCTCTTTTGTCATGCAATATATTCTATCACAATTTACTATTCTCTCAAAGCTAACAGGATTTGTTTCAGGGGAAAAATGACCGTTTATTACTATGAAACCCTTAATATATGATTGATTTAAATTTGGAATAGTAAATTTCTCCACTTTGTCCAGAGTTACAGTTAGACTACTACCAGGAAGTTCTTTTACAGTTGGTTCATGAAATACTGCATCAGGGCCTTCAACCCCGACAATGAATGGTATTCTAAGGTTATCAAAAGATTGATAAGCTTTTACACCAATATATCTGTAAGTATCAATCTCATCACCATCACAACTAATTTTATCATATCTTTCTACCCGTTGAATGTAATATGGCGCAACGAATTTAATTCGCCCAGAATCTGCTTTGCCAACATCACGGACAGCTTTTTCAATCCCATTGATTTCTAATTGATTCTGCTTCTGGGTGATTCCTCTTGTTACAAGCGCTGCAATTATTACTCCCAAAGCTCCAACGAGCGCAACAACGATTTCCATTTACCCTCCTCGGGTTACTAACCAGCTAACAACAACCTTCGATTCAGCCGCGGGCTTTCCTGGCGCGACTGCTGCCCAGCAGCCGGCGTGACAGGGAAGATTCCGACGGCTGCAATCGACAGTTAGAGGTCCAATAATTCATTCTTTGTTTACTACCAACTAATGCGACAAAACAATCAAGGTGTCGAAGGAAGAAACAGGCGACGACCCTGACCAATAAGTCGACTGAAAACTAATCTCTACTTCTCCAGGATGGCCCCATAGGAATCTAAATTCATTGTCGTAAGAACATATACATCGACAATCGTATAGGGTATCCATTACTTCTATGGAGATAGTGTTTTGTAATATTTCGACTACTTCGATGAATCCAGGACAGCAGTTCGCTAAGAAATGAATGTCCAAAGTAAGGGTATCTTCTTCGAAATAATACCCCTGCAGATATGCATGATCGTAATCTATTGCGACAGCCTCAATTCCATTTGCACAGCCCGTATTAATATGATCAATGAAGTGGGATGAGTTATCACCGGATTCGGGTGAAGATGTCTTTGACTCACAGGCTGCAAACAGGAACATTACGCCAAGAATGGCGACAAGAAGATATGATTTTCGAACCATAATCCTCACCTCCTTACAGGTTCTTAAAAAGACCTCTAACAACCTTCGATTCAGCCGTGGGCTTCACTGGCGCGACTGCTGCCCAGCAGCCGGCGTGATAGAGAAGATTCCGACGGCTGCAATCGACAGTTAGGCGGAAACTTTAACATCGTTAGTGTAGACTCTGCTTTCTTCCCCAAGAACATATTTCCGCCA